>NZ_DFME01000077.1:9336-31388 GCF_002375605.1 Hyphomonas sp. UBA3601
CCCATCCACACCAGCCTATTCCAAAGTCATATCCGAATGGTTCGATGAGAAGCGGGGGCTGATGCTCGGCGTAGCCGCGGGATTCGGCAACGGCATCGGATCAACTTTCATGCCCATCGCGGCTGGTCTGATGCTGGTCCAGTTCGGGTGGCGCGGCGCATACATTGGCATCGGTTTGATCGTATTCTGCCTGGGCTTTCCAACGCTTCTCGCCTTGCTGAGGGATGCGCCTGGGAGGGTCGAGGAAATCAAGCTCCGCGAGCGACAGCTTGATGTGCCGGACATCCCTGCGGCTCCTCTGCCCGGCGTCAATCTCGCAGAGGCAACTTCAACTCGGACATTCTGGATTTTGATGGCGGCAGTCGCGCTCGGAGCGGGCTGTATGACTGCCATCTTCACCCATGTGGTTCCGATGCTCATGGATCGAGGTATCGTTATCCAGCAGGCCACACTTGCAATCAGCATCTTCGCGCTGGTCACAGCGGGATGGCAGGTGGTGACGGGATATTTGCTCGATAAATTTTACACGCCGATTGTCGCGGTACCTATGTTCGCGGCTGCGATATTGGGCCTTTTATGCTTTCAGTATAGCCAGTCCATGGTTGTGATGTATTTCGGCGCGGCCTTGATGGGAGTTGGGCTTGGCGCAGAGTTCGGATGTCTGTCCTATTTTGTGTCTCGATACTTTGGTCTCAAAGCCTTCGGTATGATCATCGGCGTGTACTACTCCGTGGTCATTATATTTCAGGGTGGCGCACCAGTCCTTATGGATGTGGGATTCGACGTGACGGGCAGTTACGAGGCGTCGGTGTGGGTGCTGTCTGTTCTGTTGGCCATCGGGGCCGCGCTTATCCTTTTACTGCCTGCGTTTGAGATACAGCGACCCTCCGCATCACTGGAGGCATCTGCGTCATGAGCAAACTCGACATTCTTGGAAGCGTGAATTTGGACATAGTTTTGCGAGTGCATGACCTTCCGCGACCAGGTGAAACTGTGCACGCGACACAATCTGAGCGGTATCTTGGCGGCAAGGGCGCCAACCAAGCGGTGAGCGCCGCCCGAACGGGCGCCGATTTGAGGTTTCGCGCCTGTGTGGGCAACGACGAGGATGGCGAATGGCTTACTGCGCAATTGGCCGCACACGCGGTGACGCCTGCAGACGTAGAAGTCATTGCCGGTGAAGCGAGTGGACGCGCCTATGTATGCGTTGATCAGGCCGGCGAAAATCTCATCATCGTACATGCTGGCGCAAATGATCGTTTAAGCCTAATGGCTGAGCCAGTTGAGCCAAGCCGAGTTGCGCTTGCCCAACTGGAAACGCCTATCGCTTCGACCGTAGACTTTTTCCGGACACACCGGGACCGGGGAACAATTACAGTACTAAACGCCGCTCCAGCCGTGGCTGAAGCCCGGGATTCCCTTTTCGCGCTAACAGACATCCTTATCCTGAATGAATCCGAGTTGGCCTTCTACGCCGGAAGAGAGGTCCTGCCAGAAGATGTCGAGGATATTACAATGCTTGCGAGAGAGCTTATTGCTCACGAAAACCAGGTCATTGTTCTCACCTGTGGTGCTGCCGGTGCTTTGGCTATCACCAAAGATCGGCTCGACTTCACACCGGCTCGCCTCACGAAGGTTCGCGACACAACGGGGTCGGGCGATTGCTTTTGTGGCGCGCTCTGTGCGCGATTGGCAACGGGAGCTGAACTTGACCAAGCGATCTACTTCGCCTCGGTTGCAGCGTCCTTGTCTGTGGAAAAGAACGGCGCAGCTGCATCAATGCCAAGTCTGGAAGACGTTGAGCTTGCGATTTTTGAAATGACCGCAGCGGAGGTATCAGGATGAAAACTTGGCTAATAACAGGCGTGGGAAAAGGTTTGGGAAAAGACCTGGCTGAGACAGTCCTGCAACGCGGAGATCGGGTTGTCGGCACAGTGCGGTCCGAACGCGATGCGCAAACCTTCGCGGAGACTGATCCGCAACTTGCCGTGCCGATTTTTCTGGACGTCACACATTTTGACGACATCCGTGAAACGATCAACGAGGTCGAGAAGCGTTTTGGCCAAATCGACGTGCTCGTGAACAATGCGGGCTATGGGCTCACCGGTGCGATCGAGGAGACGCCGCTGGACAAGATCAAGGCCTTGTTCGAGGTCAACGTGCTCGGCGCGGTTGCCATGATCCAGGCGGTGCTGCCGGGCATGCGCCAACATCGAAGCGGCCATATAATTAACATCACGTCGGTGAGTGGTCTGGCACCCTGGGCGGGAACTGGAATATATGGAGCCAGCAAATATGCGATGGAGTGTATTGGGCAGACACTCGCTGATGAGGTCCAGCCCTTGGGTATCCATGTGACCAATGTGGCGCCGGGTGGCATGCGCACCGATTTTTCAGGTGGATCGCTGGATTCGGCCCCGCCGAGTATATCGGACTATGATGGCACGGCGCATTTGGCTCATGAAGTTCTGACGGAAGGCAAAGGAAAGGAACCGAGTTCCCCCACGAAGATTGCGCACGCCATATGCGAGATGACAGAAATGGATGTTCCACCCACGCTGCTCGTCTTGGGGAGTGATGCCTATAAGTACGCTATAGGTCACTTGGCGAATTTGAGTGACGGCATCGAAGCGTTCAAAAATGTCAGCTTGGCCGTCTCTGCAGACGGCATGTGAGAATTCCGATGCCTTCACTACTGTCGGAAAGAATTTGTGTGACACCGGGCAAGACCGCTTCACTCTTTCATTCTAGCATCTCCAGGATGCAAAACCCCGTAAACCGAGTTTGGAGATCATCATGAGCACGATGGAAACATGTGAGCCTGTCACCAGCGCCGCTGCGTGGAGGGGTGACCAGATCAAGGCGGGCGAAGATTGGATCTACCATTTGTCTCCGGTTCAGATCGCAGAGCTTGAGGATCTGGGTGCAAAGTTCGTCGAAGACGACCCAGACTTGCGGTTCGTTCAAGCCTCCGAATATCCGCTGAAAGCATGTGCCGACGCGATCGCGGAATGGGGAAGTGATGTAGATACAGGTCGCGGGTTTGTGCTCGTTCGTGGATTGAGAACATATCTCTACTCGGACGCACTTTCATCTGCGATCTATTACATTCTCGGCCTGCATATGGGTGATCCGATCCGACAGAACGAGATGGGCGACCTGCTGGATCACATTTATGCAACCTCCGACAAGACGATGGATGACCCAACCGCGCTGTCGTCCAAGGTTCGTGACAAGCTGGTCTTCCACTCCGACAGCTCGGATGTCGTGGCCCTGATGTGCTTGAGGCCTGCAAAAGCCGGGGGGGCATCCTGCCTCGTTTCGGGCGCCGAAATTTATAATGAGATCTTGCGACGCCGGCCGGACCTGGCGCCGCTTCTGCTTGAGCCATTCCACTGGGACTGGCGCCGGCAAGACCACAATGCGCCAGCGAACACTTATACCTCGCCGATCATCAGCATCGAAGAAGGCGTGTTCAGCATGTATGCGGGCTCGTTGTACATTCTGACGGCTCAGGATTATCCCGGCGTCCCACAGTTGAGCGACGCGCAGAAAGAGGTGCTGGAGCTGTTTGACGAGATCACATATGAACCTGGCATGGCCATCGAGATGGATTTCCGCCCCGGTGATATTCAGTGGCTCTCCAACTATGGCGCTTTGCATTCTCGAACCGAATTTTTCGATTTCCCGGAACCACAACGCAAGCGTCACCTTTTGCGGCTCTGGCTGAGCCGGGATGCAGGACGACCTGTCGTCGAAGGATTTGGAAAGAATGGAGTTGTCCAGGTTCGCGAAAAGCCGCGCGAGGGTGCAGACGATGACAATGCGGGGAAATTCAAGATTGCGGACGC
This sequence comes from Hyphomonas sp. UBA3601, assembly GCF_002375605.1. NCBI lineage: Bacteria > Pseudomonadati > Pseudomonadota > Alphaproteobacteria > Hyphomonadales > Hyphomonadaceae > Hyphomonas > Hyphomonas sp. UBA3601. The sequence goes on from NZ_DFME01000077.1 coordinate 13,188, forward strand.
CGCTGTTCCACGAATGATATCCTGAGGTATCCGAGCAATCGGAACGCCGCGCGTAGCCGTTAAAAACAGAGGATGACCTGAATGCCGCAACTACGCATCGTCAAAAGATCCGGAGAAGAAGCAATCATCGACGCAACCGCTGGACATAGTGTGATGGAAGCCATCACCAATTCGGGCGTAGAGGACATTGCTGCGATTTGCGGAGGAGCATGCGCGTGCGCGACCTGTCACGTGTATGTGGCGGAAGAATATGGCGAGCTTGCCGGTGCCGCTTCGGAATCCGAGCGAGAATTGCTGGACTTTTCAGATAATGCACGCCCGCAATCGCGGCTATCTTGCCAGATCATCATCACCGAGGCCTTGGCAGGTTTGCGAGTGGAAGTGGCGCCGGAAGAAGATTGAGCAAATGCGCTCTGAAGCGAGCCGATCAATAGTTGAGGCGCGAATAGTCAAGAATGCTGGGTAAATGTCGGGTGATATTCCAGTCAGGAAATGAGGGAAGTGAAGCATGTCTCAGCAACTGGTGCCAACAAAATTCGATCTGCCGTCCGACGTTGGAGGCAAGGATCTTGGCATCTTTATGCCAATTGCGAATGGCGGATGGATTTTGTCGAAGAACAAGCCAGAGCTTGATGGGTCGTATGCCTACAATCGTCAGGTGGCGGTTCTTGCCGAGAAGCATGGATATGATTTCATCATGTCTATGGCAAAGTATCGCGGCTATGGTGGTGAAACCGAGCACTGGAATTCAACGCTTGATGCGACCGTGACAATGGCTGCACTCGCGGAGGTGACTGAGCGGGTAAAGGTCTGGACGACGGTTCATACCATTCTTCAGAATCCGGGCACCGTGGCCAAGATGATTGCAACGTTGGACCAGGTCACCAAAGGCCGAGCCGGCCTGAATGTTGTGACCGGTGCCTACAAGGGCGAGTTCTCGCAAATGGGTATGTGGCCGGAAGGTGTCGATCACGACGCCCGGTACGATCTCGCCAAGGAATGGATTCAGGCGATCAAGGCCCTTTGGACCCAGCCATCGGTGACGATGCAGGGGGATTATTTTCAATTGGAGGACTGTGTGTCCAACCCCAAACCATCGACCAAGCCTTTCTTGGTTTGTGCCGGTTCGTCGGAAGTGGGCATGCGCTTCAGCGCCAATGAAATGGACGCCATTTTTCTCTCCGGCGATGTACCTGAAAAGCTGGCGCAGTCGAGTAACAAGGTAAAGGGCATAGCGGCTGATATGGGGCGTTACATCCGCACATATGCCATGCAGACTATCGTGCTGTGCGAGACCGACGCGGAAGCCGAGGCGACCGCCCTGCATTACCGGGAAGGCTTGGATGAAGAAGCCTTACGCGGAATGATGCGTGCTTACGGCTTTCTCGACGCAGAGATTGGCGAGGAGAATGCTTTCGTGAAAAAGGCACGCTCATCCTTTATGGCACCTCATGTGGCTGGCTCACCAGACACTGTTATCCAGAAAATCGGTGAGTTGCTGGAAGTTTCGGGAATTGATGGGCTCATGCTGATCTTCCCGGACTATGTTTCTGCCATGCCTCTGTTTGCTGAACACGTTATGCCGAAATTGCGGGCGAAGTTTCCTGCGCTTGCCGGGGCCGCGTAGATGACGTCGTCGCTTTCTGTTGATGCGCTTCCGCATGTCGATCCATCCCTCTTGAAGGGGATCATTGCGCCAGCGCGAACAGCTCTTTTGCTGATTGATGTGCAGGTTGACTTCGTATCGCCGGATGGCGTGATCGGAATGGCGGGCGTTGATATGTCCGGTATCAACTCTGCCATCGACAAGATGGAAACATTGCGTGCTGTAGCCAAGGTGCAAGGAGCAGCTGTAGCTTTCGTCCGAGTGGTTACGCGGGAGGAAACAGATTCCTCCGCCCTTAAGAATCTATATGCCCGGCGCGGACGTCCTGGCCAGCATGCAATCTGCCGTGCAGACGAGCCAGGTTCCGACTATTATCGACTGTTCCCGGAGGACGGAGACATCGAGATTGAGAAAGTCTTGTTTGATGGCTTCCATGGAACGGATCTGGAGGAGCAATTGCGCGCACGTGAAATCGACACAGTATTGGTCGCGGGCGTGACGACTGATTGCTGCGTAGACCAGACCGCGCGATCGGCGTTCCATCGAAATTTCAACGTGATAGTGGTGTCTGATGCATGCGCGGCTTATGAAGATGCGCTGCACGCCGGGGGGTTGTTGGCGCTCGAAAAGAACTGCGCTTTGCTGGCAGATACTAAGTCGGTTCTTTCTGCTTGGAGCGGTATTTCGGACGAGGCCTGACAAAGCAGCTGCTGAGACAACTTTGCATTCTGCTCGAAGATTAAAAAATCAGTTCGCATGCCGTCAATAATGCGCCGCCAACATGTGCGATTGTATGGTCGTGGTGGACGTCCGGCATCAGGCCGTATCTGATCGACGTCTCGCACCTTTTTGAAGGGAAGCGGGCATGTATCGAAAATGGATAATCTTTGCGGTTGTCGTTGCCGGCTTTTTTGTCTTGAATGCGAGTACATTTGCTTCTCTTGGGGTCGTTTTGTTCGTCATGGCGGATGACCTCGGTTGGTCTTACACGTCCGCTGGTTTGAGTTTCACGATTCTGGGGTTGGCCGTGGGTTTGACCAGCTTCCTGCCAGCCATCCTGTTGCAGCGGATCGGCGCGCGCCTGACTTTCTGTTTCGGGTTTTTCTGCGTCGCCTTGGGTTTTGGGCTGGCCAGCGCCAGCCAGGGGCTTGGCATGTTCTTCGCGGCAATGTGCCTTGCGGGTGCCGGATTCTCTCTGGCCGGGAACGTCACGGCCGTCTGGCTGATCGGTGAATGGTTTCCGGAGCATACTGGCCGCATGATTGGTCTCTATCTCATGCTCGGAGGAATTGGAGACATTATGGGTCCCAGCCTCAGCCACTACATGATGGAATGGACAAATTGGCGTTTCAATTGGATGCTGCTGGCTGTCATCTGCGGCGTTCTCATCCTTGTTGGTGGAGCATTCATCACAGAGCGCCGAGACGTATCCGGAGGCGAGGCGAGGACTGACAACTCGCGCGGGCCCGACGATGCAAAGGAAGTCGACGGGGCTATTCCATCCTGGAGAGTGGCTATCGGACGGCCTCTGTTTCTGATCATAGCGGCCGCCATCACGTTCAATCTCGCCTGCGTTACGACGGTGCATTCCATTGCTGTGAGCCACTTGAAGCTTCTTGGCCTGTCTCCAGCTGTCGGGGCCTTGGGGCTCAGCTTCATGGCGTTCGTATCGCTCGCGTTCAAAGGACTGGCAGGTCCGCTCTGTGAGCGGTTCTCGTCCCGCCACATGTTGGCATTGAGTATGGCGCTGCAGGCTGTCGGGGTCGTCATGTTTGCTGTCGCGACCAACCCGGCCCTTGTTCTGGTGTCATCACTAATGTTTGGCGCTGGCTGGGGTATCACCGTTGTCGCAACCATGGTTCTGCTTGTGGACTGCTTTGGGCGGGTAATTGGTGCACAATTGCTAGGCGCGGCTCACCAGATTTCGTCTATTGCTGCCTTTGGCCCGTTGGCAGCTGGAATGGCAGCTGACAAAATCGGCTCGTTCGCGCCCGTCTTCTTTGCGTTCGCGGTGGCCCTTGGTGTGCTGGCTTTGATTATACAGGTTCTTCGCGACCCTGGAATGTTGAAGCCTTCTCAGGCGTTCACTCGACCGGTTTAGAATGCGGCAAGAATAACCATTGTTCGATCATTTTGCACGGCCTGTCCAGCGAGGTGGTGGGCTGTGTTTGTGGGTGTAGAGAATAGGTGTTAAGTGCCAATTTTAAAGAGTTTTCAATTATTTTGGCGCTGGAAATCAAGTCAGACCCAAAACCCGGACATAGCGTAGGGTATCGCAAATTCTGTGATTTCTGCAGCTTGAGGGATAATGTCATGGGTCGGAACAAAAAAATCATTTTGAAGTATAGCGTCGCATGTGCGGCAATGAGTTTGGCCCTTATTCAGGGTGGAAGCGCGTTTGCGGACGATGCTGCTGGTGATGACGATTCGGTTCGCAATATGAACCAAATTACCGTTTACGGAGAAAAGCGCGAAACTACTCTCCAGGATGCGCCAATCGCATTGAGCGCGATCACGAGTGATATTCTTGACCAGGCTGGCATTACGGACCCCAGCCAATTGAATGGCTATGTGCCTGGCTTGATGATCACCAAGAGTGGTGGGTCCGAGCGCATCGTGACAATCCGGGGAGTGGGTCAGCAGACGCCAGAAAACTTTGCAACTATTCCGGGCGTCTCCTTTCACGTAGATGGTGCGTTCCTGCCGAATTCAATCGCGTTGAATATGGGCTTTTTCGACGTTGACCGCATTGAGGTTCTGAGAGGTCCGCAAGGCACTGTGTTCGGGCAAAGCTCAACGGGCGGATCAATCAACATTATCACCAAGCAGCCAACCCTTGATGAGTACAAGGGCACCTTCAAGGCAACGCTCGGCGACTACAATTACGTTCAAGGGTTTGCGTCTTACAACGTCCCCATAGGTGAAACGGCAGCTATTCGTGGCTCCATTCAGCAAACGTCCCATGATGGCTATGCGACTGCCACCAGTGTAGATGGCGGATATGAGCTCGATGATGCCGACAATGAGCACTATCGCATCGCGGGGCTTTGGGAGCCGACAGACAAGCTGTCCACGACGCTTTCCTATACGCTCTACAATGACAAGCATAATGGTGGTGCCTTGAAGAATCTCGAGGATCCAAACCCCGACATTCGAGAGCTAACACAGGACTTCCCCGCCAAGTTCAAACTGCGTTCAGAGTTGGCGACGTTGAACGTTGCTTATGAACTGCCGTTCGCGACACTCAAGTCGGTGACAAGCTATCAAGATCTGACGCACGACCAGTCATTCGATGCTGATCGGTTGGATATTGCGACATATGGTGGATATGACCATGTTGCGACTTGGGCGACAGATGCCGAGACCTTCATGGAAGAGTTGACGATCAGCTCACTGCCGGAGGCCCCAATTGACTGGATCGCGGGTGTTTTTTACTCCAACACAGATTCCGCTCAATACGTGGTCGAGTATCGTGAGTTGGGGGTCACCTCCATTCCGCCTCTACCTGTACTTCCGAAGGATACGCCTCAATCGGCAATCCCGGGTAATCTGGCTTATGAAAACATCTCCTCGGTGAACCGGGAATCCATCGCCCCATTCTTTCAGGCGACGGTGCCAATCATGACAAATCTGAACGCCACCATCGGCGCTCGCTACAATGATGATAAATATGAGGGCGAAGGCGCTTCCTATTACTCAACTCCCACTCAGAGCTCTTTCGATACCCAGACTTGGACTGGGAAAGTCGGGCTGGACTATGATCTTTCCGAAGACTCCATGCTGTATGCGAGCTGGTCGCGAGGGTACAAACCGGGCGGCCTGAACGGAGGCTCCTCTGGTGCACTGACCGTGTCAACGACCTATAATGAGGAAGTCGTCGAGGCGATTGAGTTCGGTTCGAAGAATACTTTCCTGGATGGGCGCGCGACACTGAACGCTTCCATCTTCTTCAACCAGTATGAAAACATGCAGTTCATTGAAGAGGATCCGATCCCCTATTCAGGTGGCATCGGGAATATTCCTGAAGCGGAGACTTATGGTCTGGAACTCGAAGGTAGCTATCTGGCATTTGATGACCAGCTGATGCTTGGCGGTAATATGGCTTTGCTGGACGGCGAAGTTACAGCGGACTACGAAGCGTTGGATCGTCGTTTGGCGGATATCGCTGCTGCGTCGGCCGAGGCGACCGGTACGATTTATCCTTGGACCTTCGATTGGTTCCTGGCGCGCCAATCCGCTGCGGTGCAAGTCAATGGCAACACGCCACCAAATCTGGCTGACTTGACGTATAATCTGTATGCCGCTTGGTTCCAGCCGATTGGCGATCATGGAGAGCTCACGTCTCGGATCGAGAATGTGTATGTGGGTGAATACGAAGCTCGTATCTTTAATACGGACGGAGCCGATGATGTATCTTCCTACAGCCTCTGGAATGCCTATTTCCAATACAAGCCGAATGAGGGTCCGTGGTACGTTTCTGCTTCTGTGACAAACATCGCGGATGAAGAAGGGGTGTCTGGCCGGTTTGTGGATCCATACTCCAGCGGAACGGTTAGTAATGAGTATGTGCCACCGCGCCAGCTGCTCGTTACGTTTGGCTTCGAATTCTGATCCAGACACTGTGCTAATCGAAACGAAAGGTAACTGACGTGTCAGACTTTGACGGTGACAAGGACTATAGTAGTTTTACGGCCAAACGGGTGACACCCTATCTTGGCGCAGACCTTGAGGGCATAGACCTGACGAAGCCCTTGTCACCGATTCAGGCTGATGAACTACGCGATGCGCTGGCCCGGTTTCAGGTGATATTTTTCCGGGACCAGCCCATCAGCCATGATGCCCATAAGGATCTGGGGCGGCTGTTTGGACCGTTGGCTATCCATTCGGCCGTTGCAGGGATTGACGGGCACCCGGAGATCGTCGCCATTCATGCGGATGCGGATTCCAAATATGTTGCCGGCGAAGGGTGGCATTCTGACCTGAGCGCTGATGAGGCGCCGCCGCTGGGAAGCATTCTCTACTTGCATACGATCCCGGAAACGGGCGGAGACACAATGTTCTCCAGCATGTACAAGGCCTATGATGCGCTGTCTGATCGGATGAAGGCTTATCTCGATGGGCTTGAAGCGGTACATGATGCCAATCCGGTTTATCATGCTCTGTTCAAGGACTATGATAAGAGGTACCCGGTTGCGACGCATCCGGTTATCCGCACCCACCCTGTCACCGGAAAGAAGTGTATTTTCGTCAATTCGTCTTACACGACCCGGATCGAGGGAATTCCTTCAGAGGAAAGTGACGCGCTTCTCAAGTTTCTGTTTGACCATGTCAAGAACCCGAACTTTCAGGTGCGGTTTCAGTGGCAACCACACTCGATCGCTTTCTGGGACAATCGTGCCGTTCAGCATCTGGCGGTGTGGGACTATTTTCCAGAGGTTCGGTCCGGCTACAGGGTGACAATAGCCGGCGACAAGCCATTCAGCGGCGCACTTCAAAGTCAAAAACTGGAGACAGTTGCTTCAACTGTTTGACCTCTGACTCATCGCGGTAGTGCGAATGAAATTTGAAGACCGGTCAAAACCACCGTGAAACTGCTCAATGCGACTCAGTCCACACCATGCAGCCCAGACCCAGCAGGGGCCAACAGGTTCCTATGCTGGGTCTGTCTGATGTGGATTGACGTGAGCGAGTCGCACCAACTACGCGCCGACCACTTCTGGAAGAGCCTTGCAGAACCGCTCTACATCTTCGATCTTTCCCATCGAAACTCGCGTCCATTCATTATAGTCCATGTATTGTCCGCGAACGGATATGAGCTTTGCCGCCATCGCCTTCTGAACATCATTCGCTTCTTTACCAGACTTGAAGTAAACGAAATTGGTCTGGGACGGTAGCCGCTCAAGACCGAGCGTATCGATGGTCATGTTCACCATCTCACGAGCTTCAACAATTTTCTGTTTCGAATAGGCTATGAACGCCTCATCCTGGTAGGCGCCTATAGCGGCAGCATAAGAAGTGCAGGGAGACCATGACATCACGACACCTCTGATTTTCTCCGCCGTTTCAGCGGATGAAATTGAATATCCCATGCGCAATCCAGCCATACCAAAAATCTTCGAGAAGGTGCGTGTCACAATGACATCGTGGCCTTCATCGATCAGCCCGATACAGGTATTGCCTTCAGGATCATCGGCGAGCTCCATATAGGCTTCATCGACCAGAACGGTGGTTTTTGCAGCCATGCGCTTCACGGCCGATTTCAGCGTTGCCGCGTCTGATACCATACCCGTAGGATTGTTTGGATTACACAGCTGTACGATGCCTGTGTCTGATGTCACTTTTGTCTCGATCGCCGCGAGGTCTACGCTCATATCAGCTGCAAGTGGTACCCGATCGATACTGCCAACGCCCTGGTTGACTGCGTACAAAGCGGTCGTGTCCCAGAAAAGGCGGGGGGCGACAATTGGGCCCGTCTTACCGTAGATCATCGCGATAGCGCTGAGCACCTCGCCCGACCCGGTTGTCAGAACGACTTGTTCAGGCGCAACACCATGCTTGTCCGCGATGAGCTGTGCAAGCATCTGAATGGCCTCAGGTGATGTGTAGTACGCGCCCTTGTTGGCAGCGTACTCTACCATTTTCAATGCAGCTTTGGAGGGTCCGTATGGATTCTCGTTGCGGGAGAGCAGGGCCACGCCTTCCTTAGGCCCCAGCAGATATGGATCCGGCGTTGCAGTTACGGGAAAGGCGCCTTGTGTTTCGGCTGCTGTGGTTGCGCAACCGGCAAGGCTCGCCGTGGCGAGGCCACCCGCCATCAAGAACCGTCTTGATACGTCAAATGCCATTTTCATTTCCTTCCTGATTCATTTTTTACTCAACGCGTTTGATCCTTTGTCACCCGAAATCAGGTGAACGAATTCCATAGAACGATCGCGGAGGTTGCGACCAAGTATACTCCGAACACCCGCTTCAAGGCAGGCCCGTTCAGTGCGTGGGCAGCCCGCGCACCTAGCGGCGCGGTAATGAACGACATTGCCGTGATGGCTACGACAGCGAGAACGTTCACATATCCAAAAGACCCAATGGGCAGCTGGCTGGCGCCCAACCCCAGAAGCGCAAATCCGATTGCGCCGGGCACTGCGATGATTACGCCAAACCCGGAGGCTGTCCCAACAGCCTGGTGTATGGGGCGGCCACACATGGTCATGGTAAGGATGGCAATCGTTCCGCCACCTATGCCCAACAGAGCCGAAAATCCCCCGAGAAAGGAAGCAAGACCGGCCAGAGCGACCCCTTTGGGCATTTCGTTAGACAGTTTTACATCTTTCAGAACGGGCATGATGAAGTGCAAGCCCATCAGGAAAACACCAATCGAGAAAACCCACTTCAAGGATCTGCCATCCATGAACTGGGCCAGTATGATGCCCCCTACGACGCCCACGAGTAGCCAGGGCGCCCAGTCCCTTATTATCTGAAGGTCGACGGCACCCCGTTTGTTGTGGGCGTGAACGGATCGGGATGAGGTTACGATGATGGTTGCCAGAGAAGTGCCAATGGCCACATGTGTCAGCACTTCACCATCTACGCCGAAAAAACTGAATACCAGAAGCAAAGCAGGTACCACGACGAATCCGCCGCCAATCCCAAACAATCCTGCGACAAAGCCGGCGATCAAGCCAGCGACCATCAAAACGCTGATTAGCTGTGTCAATTGCATTGGATCGTATTCAAGTCCCAGCATTAAAGGTCCAATTCTGAAAAGAATGAGTTCTGATGAAGAAGAAGGTGTGGGGGGCGTCCGGGAACGCCCCCCAATTCCAAATCAACTTGCACGGTGGCTCGGTTGGTGAACATCAGAACGTCGCTGATGCCTTGACGTAGTAGTAGCCACCTTGCCAGTCGACGACGGAGTCAGATCGATAGATCCGTCCACAGCAGGTTTCGCCAATTGCCGCATCGCCCGCATCTGGATAGTTGTCGAATGCGTTTCTGACACCAGCGGAGAGGGTGAGAGCATCGTCGATTTCATAGGATGCTTCGAAATCAAACAGGATTTCTCCGTCCCATTCCTGGATATCGGCGAGGGTGGATGAGGCCGCATTTTCATATCCACCATAATAGTTGGCGCGACCAAGGAGGCTGATCGGACCAGCCTGATGGAGTACGGTGAACACGCCCCGCCAGTTGGGTGTGCCATTCAGGAAGTCGAATTGGCTTTCGTCATTGAAGAGTGCGTCCACATCGCTGTCGAATTCAGTCTTGTTATAGTTGACCGATCCAGTGAAGCTTGTGTTTTGGCCATTCGCCCATGGCATGGTGTATGTTGCCACGATGTCGACGCCAGATGTGGTCGTGTCGAAAGCATTGGTGAAATAGAACACACCGCCAATCGACTCAGCACCGGTGACACCGGCAGCGACGAGCGCGAGATAGTTGTCATACGCTGTCCCTGAAGCCGGATCGCTTGAAACGTCCTGAGTGGAGATTGCATTGACTCGATCCGCCAGATCGATCTGGTAGAAGTCGACTGTCAAACTCATGTTCTCGAAGTTCGAGGTCATGCCGAGTGTGTAGTTTGTGGATGTCTCAGGTTCGAGAGGTGTCGCTCCCAGTGCCTGCGCCACTGGTCCACTGGCCGGGAAGAGACCAGTCGCTACCGGGAAGCCATTTGGCAGTCGGGTAGAGACGTTTGTGGTACCCTGCTGTCCCGGCGTCGGCGCGCGGAAACCGGTGCCGATCGAACTGCGAAGCGCCAGAATATCATTGATCTCGTAACGACCGGCAATTTTCCAGACGGTTTCAGCATCAAAGTCTGAGTAGCTTTCGTAACGCAGAGCGCCTTGCAAGAAGAGTTTCTCGGTGACATCCGCACTCAGATCCGCATAGATCGAATGGGAGTCCCGCGTATAGTCTTCTGAAAAGGCCGGTGAATAGCCAGGAAAGCCATTCGATCCTACACCGACGACCTGGTAGACTGGGTCATCCGGATCAGAGCAGTCGAGCGTGGAGCCTGCGGCCATGACCGCCACACCGGCCGCAGTCGGAGCCATGGAATCGCAGAAGCCAAACGGGTCTGCGCCAGCAAACGGACCATCTTCATAAGACGCCTTGTCACCCTCGACCAGTTCATAGGACTCGTCCAGATAACTAAGGCCCATTGCGAACAGGAGCGGGCTCGCAAGCCCGACTTCGAATTCCTTCGAGAAGTCAGCCTGAATTTGTGCCTCTTCGTTGATCAGGTCTCCAGGACGGAACACGGTTGGCGTGTCGGGGCCCATGGACGGGTTGATCGTATTTGCCAGCGTATACTCGATTTCGTTATGTCCGTAACGCGCGCTCAGATCGTAGTCGAACCCTGCAAAGAGGCCTCGCAAGCCACCCACAAATGAATAGTCGGTGACATCACCGAAGAAGCGCGGGGTGAAACCACCCGGGAAAATCTCCAGCGGCGAATAAATCGATCCATCTTCGAGTCGCAAGTCTTCAATCGTGCCGTTGCCGGGATAGCGATAGAAGAAGCTGCCATCGGATTTACTGCTGGAATAGTTGCCGAAGGAGTAAAGTTCGGCATTGTCGTTGATCGTGTACGCGGAGTTGTAGAATAGGCGAAAGGCTTCGCTGGTGGGCTGGCCCCAGGGTTGAACGACGCCGAAGTCACCCAGCGATGCAGACGGGACACCTTCGATGAACTCGGGCGTCAGGCTGGCTGCGTAACCAGCTGTGGGGTCGAAGTCCGGATTGCTCGGGTCGAGACAGAACCAGGACTCACAATATTGTTCGCTTCGACTGGTCGCGTCCGCCTTGCTGACTTCGCCGGAAACGCTCAGGAAGCCCTTTCCGCCCAGATCGAAGCCGTAATTGCCCGATACCGTGTATTGGAAGCCGTCACCTTCATAATACTGGCCGATGTCGACGCTGACCGAACCGCCTTCAGAATTATCCTTGAGCAGGAAGTTAATGACGCCAGCAATAGCATCCGACCCGTATTGCGCCGCGGCACCATCCCGGAGGACTTCGATGCTTTTGAGGGCAGAAGCCGGAATGGTGGCCACGTCCGGGCCTTGAGTTCCGGATCCGCCAATTGTCACGAGTGCGGCGCGGTGGCGCCGTTTCGAGTTTACCAGTACAAGCGTCTTGTCGGTCGGCAGGCCTCGCATCTCAGCAGGGCGAACAAATGAGCTACCATCAGAAATTGGCTGGCGAGAAAGAGAATAGGATGGAATGAGTGTTTTCAGAACATCATTCGTGTCCGTGAATGGAACCGCATTGAGTTCATCTTCACCAAGAACATCAATTGGCACTGGCGAATCTTGGATGGAGCGAGGTTTCCCGCGAGACCCCGTTACCGTGACCGCTTCCTGAACCGAGACGTCATCTGTCTCTCCCTCTTGGGCTTGCGCGGCTGTGATCATGGAAAGACTGACTGTGGCGAAGGCACACGACAGTAGTTGTGTTCGTAGTTTGGATGCTCTCATAGTGTATTGACCCCTCTATTCGCCGCACGACGAATACAATTTGACCGCCTAAGGACGGACTGGAAATCGAATGCCAGGGCACAGCAAAGGCACTGGTGATCGAGTCGGTTTCGAGAGGCCCGCCTTTGGGCCAGGACAGCTATCTGCTGCAGAAGACACCCCCTTGTGCCTTCAGAACTGAAGCCCGTCTTTGGGCTTGGAAAAATCTTTTCAGGTCAAAAAAAAGCTGGGTAGCGGAACGTATTCTGTGATGATGAATGAATACAATTTGCCAGATTTTCACGCACCCTCGCTCAGCTTAGGTGAAACTTCGAGCAGTGAGGTCGGTTCAAGCCAGCCAGGCTGACATCGTCACATCAAGGCAACAAGTCCGATAGTGAGATCACAGCATCGCAGACGCTCTTCAGAGATTTGCCTTGGCGCATGGCCGTGGATCGGAGTGACTGATAGGCTTCCTGCTCGCTCATGCCGCGGGTTTGCATCAGAAGGCCTTTTGCGCGTTCCACAGTCTTTCGCGCAGCGAGGTTGTCTTTGGATTTCTGCAATTCACCCTGTAGCGTCGACACGAGTTTGTGGCGTTCCACGGCGATTGTGATCAAGGGACCTATTCGCGAAGCATTAAGTCCATCTACCACGAATGACGTCACCCCACCCCGAATGGCCTGCGGTGCAAGGTTTTCTTCGTCACGCTTCACGAACCAGAGGATAGGAAGCTGAGTTGATGCAGCCAGGCGCTCGCTGATCGATATCTGCTCGGTGCCTGCTGACTCTGACGAAAGAATTAGCAGGTCGGCTCTGATTCCTTCAAGCTCGGTGGCTATGCTTACGAAAGAGAATTCATCAAGCAATCTTATCGTGAAGCTTTCTGGTAAACCCTCCAGTATATTTGCGACGTCGTCCTGTGCGTTGGCGACGACAAGCACAGACAGTGCTGATAGATCGGCTCGGTCCGGCATGTTCAATACAGTCTCCCTCCTAATCTCACATGATAGAAAGGGACTGTTTTTCCAAATCTCTTAGTTTGAATAGCAATCAAAGCTGCATTTTCCGCGCCTTTGAGCAAGAAAAGGACAAGTCTGCCTGTTGTTTGATGTCCTCAGGAAGTCGTTTTGATACAGTGTATCTAAGAAGCATGACCGCACAGGCCCGCGGTGTGATGCGGAAAGTGTCAACTGACTTGCCCTCAAACTCCAGCGCGTGGTCAGCCAAATCGCAGAGAATGCTGCGCTGTCCCGCGCTTGCGCCGAAGAGTTCGGTTCCCTTTTGAGAAGCTGGCTCAGACAAGCCTTTTTCGGAAGCGGGCGGAGATGAGGTCGAGCGCCATTACGGTCAAAAAGATTACCAGCAACATGGTGCCGACGCGATCATACTGGAACATGTCGAACCGGCCTTTCAATTCCTGTCCGATGCCCCCTGCGCCTACAAGGCCGATCACCGTGGCCATGCGTATGTTTCGATCGAGAATGTAGAGGGAGAGACCAGTATAGCTCGGCAGAACTTGGGGGAGGACGGCGATCCTGAGGATGGCGAAATCGCTGGCCCCGGTGGCCTTGAGCGCCTGTTGAGGGCTTTTGTTCGCCGCTTCAATATCTTCGGCGTAGAATTTTCCCAGAAAGCCTATGCTGTGAAATGACAGGGCCAATATACCTGCAATCGGACCGAACCCAAAAGCAAGCACGAGGAACAGTGCGCTGATCAGTTCGGGAATTGAGCGAAGCAGGGACACGAGTGATCGTGCCACGCCGTAGATGAGGGGATGGGGCGAGTAATTACTGGCGCATAGCCACGCCAGCGGTAGGCTTACCAGTATGGCAATCAGGCTGGCCCAGATTGCAATTTCGATTGTTTCAACCATCTTGCCGAGCACGAAGAGAAGATATCCAATTGGCTCGACGAGAAACTGCCGCTCGGACACTTTTGTGGTCATTTGCAATGTATCCGGATCAAGCTCGGTTGTTTGGACTTCCACCGTCTCTATGTGCGCCAGGAAGGGCAATCTGGATTCATCCAGTCCGTCCATCAAGTCAATGGGGCGACGGTCGGAGATGGCTATAGGGAACATGTCGCGGGTCACACTCCCCATTCCCCGGCCGATTTGCGAACTTTCGCGCAGACCGACCGCCTCAAGCGCAAAGTCTCCAATCTGGCTGGCCATGCGATCCAATTGCATACGCTCTGCGGAGATACTCGAGGCAATGATTATGAGGAGCAATACAAGTAGTGATTTCCACCCGAAAGGCTGTTTTAGATACCAAATGTGAGGTAGCGAGTCGTGCTCAGCATCCGTCATCTCACGCGACCTCCCTTCGCAGGGTGGGTGAAGTATCGTCGATTTCAAAGATAGCCTGAACTGCGTCGCTAGTAAGAGCAGCTGGTGGTCCATCGAAAACGATAGTGCCATTGTTGAGACCGATGATCCGGTCCGCATATTCGCGAGCAAGATCGATTTGATGCAGCGAGCAGAGAACAGCTGCATCACGTTCCTGAGCCGCGCTCTTCAGTAGGTCCATTACATCCACAGACGATCTGGGATCAAGGCTGGCGACGGGTTCATCGGCGAGAATGAGACTCGGATCGCACATCAATGCGCGCGCGATGCCCACGCGTTGTTTCTGGCCGCCAGACAGTTGGCCAGTACGCCGATTGGCATGATCTTCCAACAAGCCGACACGCGAAAGCAGGGCGCACGCTTTTTCTTGAATCAAGTGGGGATACAATTGAAGCGCGACGCGCCACCAGGAAAGCGCCGCAATGCTGCCTGACATCACATTTTGCGCTGTCGTCAGTCTGTCGGTCAGGCCAAAATCCTGATGCACCATTCCGACGTGACGTCGTTGCTTTTTCGTAAGGCGCACCCCGTGAAGCCGAATGTCTCCGGAGTCTACAGGCGCCAGCCCAACAATACACCTCAGCAAGGTAGACTTTCCTGACCCCGATGACCCAAGCAGAACGCAAAAGCAACCGGGTCTGAGGTCCAGCGAAAAATCAGTGAGGACTCTCGGACCGTCCTTGTACGACTTGAACACGTTGGAGAGTTTCAGCGCCGGGAGTGTGGACGCAGAAGTGGGTTGGTCTGTCATATTGGAAATTGTGCCGTGGTGAAAAGATATCAGCCGCGTTGAGCTGCGTCAGCCTTGCGCAGGATCGCGGCCATATAGTCGTCATCCAGAAAAGATGTCGCGGAGATCACGCTATCAAACAGGGTTTCGTCAACTTCGGTATTGTAGCGATCCACAAGCTTGCCGCCATATCCCCGAATGGCGGCCGGACCAATGCCTTCAGCCTCATGTACATTTGCCATGGCGCGCTTGAGCTTTGCTTTGATGTCTGCTGGCAATGCGGTGTTCATCGCTATGGGTGGATTCGGGATTGGTTTCGATTTGGTGAGCACCCGGAATGCGCGTGGATCCAGGCTACCTTGGTTCACCGCACGTTCGAACGACACGAAAGACGCGCCTGCAGCATCTACCAACCCGTTCTTCAATGCCAACAGGCTGTTGGTGTGGCTTCCCGTGATCCGCAAGGCTGATAGATCCTTTAGCGGATCGAGCCCGTCCTCTCTCAACATGACAAGCGGATACGCAAAGCTGCTGGCGGAGTGACTTGATCCCAGTGCGAGCGACCCGCCGGAAAGATCGAATACAGAATTTACGTCGGAATCTGCCGCGACAAACAGACCAGCATAATAAGTGGATGAACCATTGCGTTCTTCGACAGCCAACAATTGCGCGCATCCGCGGTCTCGCGCCTCTATATAGGAGGCCGGACCATACCAGACGACGTCTGTCAGGCCAGCGCACATGGCTTCTATCACGGCGGCATAGCTTTGCCCGGTACTGACGGTAAAATGCAAGTCACTGGATCGTGTAATGGCATCAAACAATGGCTGAAAATCGGCTTTCGTACCGTCTTCCGTACCACCATCTGCGGGGATAAGCATGACGCGAAGAGGCTTTTGCGGGCTGCCGGCTTCCTGAGCGTGCGTTGTAAACGCGAGCATGGCGGTTAGCAGGAGAAGCGTTATGGTCGACAGAATGCGCATGTCCGAGTTCCCAAATTCACCTCGCTGCGTATGAGCTTGGTGCGCCGCAGCATCGATAGTGAGAGACGTAGCATCGGCTTGTGACATTGGTGTTACGCAATTCATATATCCTTGATAATAATTGAGTAGAATTCAATTATAAGAGTGTGAAATCCAGAGGGGCGTGTATGTCTGAGAGCAAATCGAAGCGGAAAGTGGCGCCGAAGCGACGGTCTGATGTGGCGATAGTCGACAATGTCATGACGCGCATTCGAGTGCGGCATCCCTCGCTTGGGCCGAGTACGCGTTCGATTGCCGACTTCGTTCTCTCCAATCCCCGACAAGTGGTTGGGATGTCGGTTACCGAACTGGCTGAAGCGACCGGTGCCAGTGATGGAAGTGTTATCAATTTCTGCCGCCAATTGGATCTTTCCGGTTTTCAGCAACTGAAGCTCAGCCTCGCCCAAGAAGTGGTGCAACCGGTTCAGTTCATTCATGAAGATCTGCAGCCGACAGATGACACGCCGACTGTGTGTCGGAAGACCTTCCATGCTGGGGTTCAGGCGCTGAAGGACACGCTCTCGATTTTGGACGCCGACGCCGTATCCGCAGCGGTGGATATTATTCGGGCAGCCAAGCGAGTTGAAATTTACGGAATAGGTTCGTCCGCGCCCATTGCGGAAGATGCGCAGTATCGCATGCTGCGAATAGGTCTTGATGCGCGGGTGGTGGTGGACAGTCATGTCCAGGCCATCAGCGCGTCGCAAACGGGCCCTGATGTGGCGGTGCTGACCATTTCGCACTCTGGTGCAACGCATGAGACACTGGCCGCAACCAGATTGGCCAAGGATGCGGGCGCGAAGACGATCATCGTGACCAATTTTTCGAGTTCGCCGCTGCAGGCCTACGCGGATGTGAAACTTTTCACCATGGCTCGGGAAACCAAGTTCCGGACCGAGGCCATGACCAGCCGGATCGCCCAGCTATGCGTACTGGATGCGCTGATTGCAGCACTCGCGCTGGCCAATTATGACCGGGCAACCGAAACGCTTCGCAAGACCTTCGATGTGCTGTCGCTAAAGCGCTTCTAGCAGTATCTCAAACACATCCGGTGATTTGGCGGAGGTCAGGACCGCCTTGATCCCCAACGCGTTTGCGCCAGCGAGATCCGTTGCGGGGTTGTCACCCAGCATGACAACCTGATCCGGTGACAGGTCAAGCGCCTGGCATCCCATCTGGAACAGATGTGGGGAGGGTTTTCCCACGACGTCTATTTTTGTTTCATCCAGTTTCACGCATGCTCTGATGGCCGCAAGCAGGGCGCCCGTTTCGGGCTTTATTCCCCCGTCTTTCCCGGGGTGGGTTTGGTCGGGATTGGCGACGATGAGGTGGCCCCCATTGCTCAAGGAGTTTACCGCGCGTTCCAGGCGGCGATAGGTGAAGCGTACATCGCGGAGCAGTACGACCACGTCTGCAGCCTCCTGAGTCAGGTCTATCCCCATTTTCTTGGCGGTTCCGCGCATGTGCGGATCACCAAGCACCATAACCTTTGCGCCAGCAAAACCTGTTGCGCGTTTGAGCGCCTCCATCCCCGCCAGGATGACTTGGTTGCGTTCCAATTGAATTTCGTTACAGGCCAGTATGTGCAAGAAGTCGTCCGGCGTGCATGTGGAGTTGTTCGAGACAATCGCGGTGCGTGTTTGATTGGCGCGCAGGAAGTCTGCGGCCTCGGGCACCAACGTATTGCCGAGTGCGCAGCAGCCATCCCAGTCTACGAGAAACCCTTTGGCCGACCGGCCCATGTTGGCTATTTCTTCAGATCGCGGCGTAGCGAACGCGTAGGGCATATTCCACTCCGATGAAGGACAATTTGTTATTGAGAAATGCTCAATTACAAATCTTCACTGAAGTAAATATCATTCACGCAATGTTTTTCGAATCTTCATCTAAGTGTCGCGTTCCGCCTCTAGAGCAGCCTCGTGGCAAGCGGCGTCAATCGCGCTCGGCCACAGCCCGCTGATGGTTGGCGGGTGTTGGGGTTAGATGGAGAGACCAGCGATGAGACTTGATAAGAACAGAAGTTTGAAATTCGGTTTGAG
>NZ_DFME01000077.1:31592-32569 GCF_002375605.1 Hyphomonas sp. UBA3601
AGCAAGGAAGATTCCCGCCGCCTTGAGACTATTCGCGTCGAAGGCCAGACTGTCGATGCGTCCGCATCCGACATCGCTGTGGACTTCGCTGAATACGGCACACAAGTTCAGTTGATCAGTTCGGAAGAAATTGAAACGGGCGGGTTCACGAATTTTGGCGAATTGGCCTCAGGCCTGATCCGCGGTGCGAACATTGGCTATTCGCCGGACGAAGGCGAGTTCACCATTCGCATTGATGGCGGCACTGATCGCGATACCTTGTTGCTGGTCGATGGCGTCCCATTCTTTGATCGCTCGTCTCCATTGGAAGATCTGTGGCCCGCGACAGCCATTGATCCGCGCATGATCGACGGTGTTGAAGTCTATCGTGGTGGCAACAGCCTCTATTTCGGATCCAATGGCGGCCTGGGCGTTGTGAGCGTGAAAACGAAACGCCCAGACGGCACTCAGAAAGGCGAATTCGGCGTCTATGCCGGTTCATTCAAAACCCGCGAGTATTATGGCAATATGTCGTTCCCTCTGGACAAGGCCGGCAAACACTCCGTGCTGGTCTATGGCCGCTCCTACGAGACGGATGCGCACGAACTCTTCGACGAGGAGGCCTATGGCGACAATGTGCTTGCGCTCGGCGGACGTCACGAATTCCCATACAGCTTCAATAGTCTGGGGATCAAATATTTGTGGGATATTGCACCTGAGACAGAGCTTCTGCTTGGTGCTTCGTACACGACGATCGATTTCAGAGACTCCTTCCCGCAAAGCACTATATTTCAGCCGAACTTCACAGAGTTCCCGATTTACACCGGCGAATTCAAGCATCGCTTCAATGACAAGCTCAAGCTGAATATCGAGGCGCACTATCAGGACCCTCAGCTCAAGAATAACGAGATTGATGCCCGTATCTGTCAGATCCCCCGCCTGTCGGATTTGCCGGAGGATATTCAAGCCATTGCTGCGGGTCAGGGGATTTCAAGCTT
>NZ_DFME01000077.1:32756-48770 GCF_002375605.1 Hyphomonas sp. UBA3601
TCTGATGATCGTCTGAATGGCGGTAGCAATTTCTACATCAATCAGGATCCAGACAGCCCGTACTTCGGCCAGCCTTACGGCACGCACCAGAATCCGTTCTCAATCGGCGCACCCATTGGATATGTCGTGCAATCTACCGCCAGCTTCGGCGATGGTGGTCTGACGAAAGGTTTCGGGACGACTGATCAGAGGGAGTCTGGTTATGTCGATTACGGTCTGAATGCACGGGCCACTTATACGGTCAATGAGTATATCGAACTCGTCGCAGGTCTCCAGAATACTACCTATAAAGACAATTCTGACGACTCATTCGGCGTCAAGGATGTCAAGCTCACGAGTACGGGTGTCTATGGCGACCTAAGGCTCTCCCTGCCAATGCTGGATGGTTTCAGTGGGTCATTTGCCGCTCGTCAGGACTTCAACGACAATTTCGATGATCAGTCGATCTGGAAAGTCGGGCTGCGTCAGAACCTAGGATACGGTATCTATGCGCGGGGGTCTGGCGGCACGTCGTACAGTCTGCCGAAGATCGACGAAATCGGCGCATTCGGACCGGGCGCGAACATCAACCCTGGTCTGGAACCACAGGAAGTCAGCGCGTTTAACGTCGGGGCCGGTATCGATGGTGACATTTTTGGCGGAACCTACAATGTCGAGATCGGGTACTTTGAAACAGAAATCGAAAATCTTTTCTCCAGCCGGGCTATTGGTGCGGTCTGTTATGAATATGCCAATGATGTTGCAAACCCATTGTTCAACAATCTGAACAATGACACCGCAGCGATTGAACAGAACCGTCGGAACATCATTCCGCCGAGCGAATTCTGCGCCACGGCTGCAGCGGGCCTGAATGATCCTGGCGAAACAGTTGCGGTGAACGCGCTGCGTCAGCAGGATATTGAAGGCTTTACGATTGACGTCGCTTTCGACTTTGATCAGTGGCAGGCAGACTTCAGCTATACTGATATGGAGTCGCTGGAGCCGAACCCAGTCTTTGGAACGATGGCGCGCCTGGATGGCTCCACTACCGACCTTGGCTTTGTCGTGCCGGGGAAGGCTGGAAGCGCGGAGTATCGCCAATCTTCAGAACGTCCGGAATGGACGCTGTCCGGCCTCATCACCTACACGCCAACAGACCGCTGGACATTTGCACTGAACCCGCGCTTGCAAGGGCCGGAATGGGCATATGCGGGCACCAGCCTGGCGCGCATGGTGGATGAGAACGGAAACCGAGTAGTCGAAGATCTGAACTTCGGTGACTATTTCGTCCTCAATGGATCTGTTCAGTATTTCCTTGGCGAGGAGAAGCAGCACCGTTTCCTCATTCGCGGCGTGAACTTGCTGGATGAAGAATATTACGAGCGAGCTTCCGGTGGCTCGGGCTATAGCCGGGACCGTGCCGTGGTGCGCGGAGAAGTGGGCCCGAACGACAGTGCATACTACCGCCAGTATGGGTGGAACGGCAAACCGCGTTCGTTCTGGATCCAGTACGAGTACTCGTTCTAGTCATCCAATGGTCTGACCCTGTGTGAACAGGGGCAGGCTCGCCCCGATTGGATGATTAAAGGCTGCCGGCGTCTGTCCCACATGTCGGCAGCCACCCCTCTTCGCGTGTGGATGGAAGGACTCTCAATGTTTTCTCGTCGATTGTTTCTGGCGTCTTCTGGCGCTGCTCTTTGGGTGCCTAAACTGGCAAACGCTCAAAACGGCAAGCAGCACTTCACGTTGGGCGTCGCATCAGGATCGCCCCGGCCCAGCAGTGTGATTTTGTGGACGCGACTGGCCCCCAATCCGCTGCAAGGCGGCGGTATGCCGTCGGGCGTGGCGCAAGTGCGATATCGTGTGTGCACTGATGAGGAAATGCGAAAGACGTTGATGGATGGCATCGCCACCACAGCCGAAGACAAGGCACATTCGGTGCATGTGCGTATCGAAGGCTTGCGGCCGGGTCGGGAGTATTTCTATCAATTTTATTATGGCGACGAAGAAAGTCCTGTCGGGCGGACACGAACATCAAGCCCCGATGACGACTCTGCCAGGATCGCGCTGGCCTATTGCCAACACTACGAGTCCGGTCACTACGCGGCCTATCGTGATCTTGCGGAATGGGTGCCCGACTGCGTCGTTCATACCGGAGATTATATCTATGAGGGCGGCATCAGTCCGCTTGGCGCGCGGATGCGCGATGTGGGGGGCGGGGAGCGGCGTTTGTTTGAGACCGTGCGCCAGCACAATAGCGACGAAATTACCACCTTATGGGACTATCGAAATCGTTATGCGCTCTACCGTTCCGATCCACACCTTCAGGCGGCACACGCTATTGCGCCCTGGATCGTCGCGATGGATGATCACGAGGTCGATAATAACTGGGCCTCAAACACGCCTCAGGACCCGGAAAAGCAGACGCAGCTCGAATTCCAGGTTCGTAAATATGCAGCTTTCAAGGCCTATTATGAGCATATGCCGATCGAAGAGCCGCCCACTCTGCGAGATATGAGGCCTGCGCTGAAGCTCTACAACAAGTACGTGTTCGGGCCTGCTCAGATACATTTGCTGGATACGCGTCAGTTCCGGTCGGACCAGCCGTGCGGCGATGGCCGCAAGCCGCTTTGTTCAGATGCGACAGATCCGGCTCGCACCATGTTGGGTGCAGAACAGGAAGCTTGGCTGAGCCGTGAGCTCAAGCAGTCCAGCTCCGCTTTCAATGTCATCGCAACGCAAACCTGGTTCACTCCTTATCGCTACAATGCGCCGCCTGACGGTCCGGTCACCAATGTGGACAGCTGGGACGGCTATCCGGCTGCGCGCAACCGGCTCTCGTCCGTCTTGGCAAATGACGTGTCGAACCCCGTTTTCCTGACAGGGGATTGGCACACCGCCATGGCATCGACTCTGTATGAAAAGCCCTTCGATCCAACATCGAAGCGCATCGGCCATGAACTCGTGGGTGGTCCCATTTCCTCCGGGTGCCCCTGGGCGCGGGATATGGAGGTCATGCGGAGCGCGAACCCTCACGTTTCCCACTTGAATGGACAGCAGCGGGGCTATCTGCGAGCCACGTTTACCTCCGACAATTGTCATGGAGAGTTCCGCGTCGTCGAGGATGCTGGCCGAGCCAATTCACCTGTTTTCACCGATATTGAAATTCGAACCAAAGACATCTGATGTTTCCCGAACCCGGCACCACTCAAGCCAAGTGCCTATCCTAAAGAGGACCAAGCCCATGTTTTCAAAGATCAGCCTGATTGCTGCGTGTACATCGCTTTATGTTTCCACCGCTGTTGCGCATGAGCGTGCGGTAGAGTTTCCTGACACGGAAGATGGCAGCGTCGTTTTGGCCGCCGACCTGCACACTCATTCGGTATTTTCAGACGGCGAAGTCTGGCCGTCCATTCGGGTCAAGGAGGCCCATCTGGACGGACTGGAAGTTCTGGCGGTAACTGAGCATTTGGAGCATCAGCCACACAAGGCCGACATGCCGCATCCGGACCGGAACAGGTCTTATGAGATTGCTGAAGGCGTACGGGCAGATTCGGAGTTCGACCTGATGGTTATCAATGGCGCGGAGGTCACTCGCGATATGCCCTATGGGCATATCAACGCCATCTTCCTGAGTGATGCGAACGCGCTTCTGACTGAAGAACCAAAGCAGGCCATGAAGGCGGCGAAGGCCCAAGGGGCGTTTGTGTTCTTGAACCATCCGAATTGGTTGCCGCATGTGTCGGATGGGATTGCGCGTCTCAGTGACTATCACAAGGATCTGATCGCGGAGGGCCTGCTTCAGGGCATCGAGGTCGTGAATGGAACTTTGGATGGGCACTCCGAACATGCGCTCCAGATTGCCCTAGACAATAATCTGACCGTAATGGGCACGTCTGACATCCATGGCCTTGTGGATTGGACCCATAATGCCGGAGCTGGCGGGCATCGCCCGATGACGCTCGTATTGGCTTCGGATCGTAGCGAAGCGGCCTTCAAACGGGCTTTGTTTGATGGCCGTACAGTGGCCTGGTCTTATGACGACCTGCTCGGCCGGGAAGAGCATGTGAAGGCAGTGGTTGATGCCTGTCTCACTCTTGAGGCTGAACCGGCCGTGCGTGACTACACAGTGATCTCCGCGAAAATCGTCAATACTTGCCCGGTAAATTTCACTCTGCTTAATCAGGGAGAGGAAACGTTCCAGAACACCGGCGATGTGCTGAATGTAAAACGGGATGGGGAGACGGCGGTTGCTGTGCGCACCAAAACCGGCAAAGGTCAGATGGTTCTGACCGTTGATGTACTGAACGCCCAGATTGGCTTTCGCAAAGCCTTGACGACACGTCTTGTGACAGCGATTCCCGCTCAATAGCTCTCGGATCGTTCCGGAAATTCCTATCTCCTGTCAGAGCGCACATCCCCATGGGATGTGCGCTTTCCTCTTCGTGACGGCAAAGTTCATTTCAAACCCCAAGATGCAATTGACTTGCAATAACATTTCCCCTAGTCGGCAGTTAATACTGAGACACATTCTCATAAATGCAAATCCAAGGGGTAAATTTGATGCGAGTATCGCGGGTCAGCGCTGTCAGTACTGTTGCGCTTCTTATAGGTGTGGCATCTGCCGCTCCGGTCTGGGCGCAGACTTCGGACACGGACCGGGCCGAAGAGAGCCGTCAGGAAACGGTGATCGTGACCGGTACGACCGGATCTTTTGGTGCGACCAAGAACGAAACACCGATCGTCGAGACGGCACGCTCGCTCTCCGTCGAAACATCCGACATGTTCATAGACAAGGGCGCCTTGCGGCTGGTCGATACGCTGACCTATGTGGCGGGTGTGACTGCCGAGCCCTATGGCTTCTCAACCCGCGGTGATTTCCCATTCTCCCGTGGTCTAAGCATACCGCGTTATCGTGACTCCATTCAGGAACTCTTCGGTAGCTACAACTCCACTCGTGCCGACGTATACACGATTGAGCAAGTTGAAGTGCTCAAAGGTCCAGCTTCGGTACTCTATGGTCAGGGGTCACCGGGCGGTATCGTCAACTATGTTTCGAAAACGCCGTTGGAAGACTTTGGCGGCGAGATCGCGGCACAAGTGGGAAACAATGATCACTACCAGATTGCAGGTGACGTAACCGGGCCAGTCGCAGGTTCAGATGGCAAGCTGCTGTATCGTCTGGTTGGCCTCTATCGCGACACAGGTACGCAGATTGATCAGGTTGACGAGACGACGACGGTTTTCATGCCATCACTCAGCTGGTTGCCGACGACAGATACCAAGTTTACAGTGATCGGACTTCTTCAGGATACCGATAGCGATGCAGCCGCCCAGTTCATTCCGGTCGAAGGTACGCTCAATCCGCTCAGTTCTTCAGGCGGCTACCTGAACAACAATGTCTATGCCGGTGAGCCTGGTTTCAACCGTTATAATACGGACTCACAGCAAATTACCTTGTTGGGTGAACATCGCATCAATGATGTGTTCAAGCTGGAGGGCACGGCGCTTTGGCGGTCCGGCGAGGCCGACTATCAACAAGCTTGGCCGGTCTTCTACGGTCCGCGCTATCTGAACCAGATTCTCGATGCCACACCTGCCTTGCAGGCTGCGGCAGACCTGCAGGGACTGACGTTCACCGACACGACCGTGCCCCGTACATTCTATCAAGGTGACAATACGTTCGACCAGATGGCAGGCGACTTGCGCCTCCGCGCAGAATTTGCCACCGGCAAGTTCGATCACCATGTCCTCGCCGGGATGCAGTATCAAGACGTCGAAACCGACAGTGACTCTGCATACTATTTCGGCGGCGGGGTTCTGGCCGGCGACTTCCGTTATGTTCTCGATCTGGCGAACCCGGTTTATGGAAACTATCCAGACCAGGCGACATTTGACGCGATCTACAGTGACACACCCGCTTCGAACGTCGAAGACTTCGGCATCTATCTTTCCGACCAGATATCCTACGAAAACTGGCGTTTCACGCTGGGCCTGCGCAGCGATAGTGTCGAGAATGACAGCGGTACGACCGTCCAGGATGACGACGCGATATCGACCAGCGTTGGCGTACTCTATCGATTCGACAACGGTTTTGCGCCATATGCCAGCTATTCGGAATCCTTCGAGACCGTTGTCGGAACTGATACGCTCACCAACAATCCGCTGAAACCTCAGGAGGCCCGTCAGTATGAAGTGGGTATCAAGTATGAACCTGAAGCCTTACCGGGATTGATCACGTTCAACTATTTCGACATCGAAATCTCCAATTTGTCCAACCCGAACTCCCTGCCGGGTGCCGCCTCGCAACAGGAAGGCGTTGGCAAGCTGAAAGGCTTCGAATTCGAGAGCCACGTTCAGATTGATGAAGTCTATCTGCAGGCATCCATTTCCACGCTCGATGCGGAAGACCCGAACGGATTCCAGTTGGCGGCTGCACCGGAAACGCAGGCGTCTTTGTGGACTACATGGCGTCCAGACGGTCGTTGGTCCGGTTTCAAATCAGGCGCAGGTATCCGTTATGTGGGCGAGACCGTTTCCGAGAACGGAACCGTCCGCTACGTGACGCCAGACTATACGCTAGGCGACCTGATGGTCGGTTACGAGTGGGACACATGGGATTTTCAGGTCAATGCACGCAATCTGACCGACGAAGACTATCTCACGGGTTGCTTGACGCGGGGGGATTGTTTTCCTGGCCAGCGCCGAACGGTCGTAGCCAGCCTGCGCTACAAATTCTAAGGCGGGCGCTATATGAGCCATGCTGACTATATCCTGGCGATCCTTGCCTCGGTCGGAGGCATATTCGGTCTTGCGCTGCTCTTCGCAGTGTGGCGCAAGCCGGGGCGCCCGGTCCTTCTGGTGCTCGGATGGGCGCTGGTGGCCGCAAGTCTTGTCGTATGGTTTGTTGTCAATTTTGATCGCGGTGTCGCACAGGTCGCCTCGCTCCTGATGCTGATCGTGGCCGGGGCGATCACTCTGCCGGGGCTGCGCGGAACCAACGGCCTGCAAGCGCCTGTCCGAAATCGCGAGGTACCTGATCGCGCACGCCGGTCACCCTTGCAGATGACAGCCGACAT
Source organism: Hyphomonas sp. UBA3601 (assembly GCF_002375605.1). Classification (NCBI taxonomy): domain Bacteria; kingdom Pseudomonadati; phylum Pseudomonadota; class Alphaproteobacteria; order Hyphomonadales; family Hyphomonadaceae; genus Hyphomonas; species Hyphomonas sp. UBA3601. The sequence continues at coordinate 39,815 of NZ_DFME01000077.1, forward strand.
CGGTTCCGGAATATGGACGTTTCTGCTGGCCGGACCGGCTGCAGGTGCGATCTCTCTATATGCTGGAGGGGCGCTCCTGCGCCTTACCAAACCGGAAATAGGCAATCCGACGAATGCCGTGGTGGTGGCCTTCCTCTTCAGCTTATCCCTATGGGCCGTATTGAGCACGTTGGTGCTCATGGAAAAACGCAAATTACGTCGCAGCGTCTATGTGGTGGTCGCCTTGGCGGCCGTGCTCTGCGCCGCTCTCATTTAGCTTGTCGAGACTCTTCCTATGGCAAAATCCCTCTGGCCAAAATCTTCAAGTGAACGTGTTGATTCCGCCCTGTCGGCGCACTCTGTCATGGGGCTGGTAATCAGCGCTTTGCTATTTGTCATCTGTGTGAGTGGCACGATTGCCGTGTTTGAGGACGAGCTGGAATGGTGGGAGCAAGCGGGCACTCCGACGGTGCACGAAGTTTCTCCATCCGTGATGCAAGCGACTGCCGAAGAAGTGCTCAAGCGCGATCCCGAAACGACGCATCTCTACATGTATCCTCCGCGGGAAAACTGGCCCCGGTTTGTGGCTGGTGGGGACAATGGCATATTCGTGTTGAATGAGTCCGGTGAATTCGTGCGCCAACTGGAGGCGCCTTGGAACGATTTCCTTATTGAACTCCATTACTATCTCACCATGCCGCACAGTCTCGGCATCATCATTGTTGCCATATTTGGTGTCATGCTCGTGTCTATGGCAGTCTCGGGACTGCTCGCGCATCCGCGTATCTTCCGGGATGCTTTCCGATTTCGGCGCACCGGCCAGGCGCGGCTGGCTCAGGCCGACCTTCATAATCGTCTCAGCGTCTGGACGACGCCTTTCCTCATTGCTGTGGCGGGAACTGGTGCGATGATCGGACTGTTCGGTGTCGTGGCATTCGTTTTTGCACAGACCAATTTTGGTGGCGACACGAAGAAGCTTAGTGAGGCGATCTTCGGCGGTGAAATCCTCGAAGCTGACGCCACGCCTGCACCCATTACCGGCGTGGATACGGCGCTCATCAATCTCGATCGCGATATACCTGAGGCAAACCCTTTCATTGTGATCATTCATGAGCCTGGAACCAAAAGTCAGCACATCGAGATCTATGGCGACGAGACCAATCGCCTGATTTATGGGGAAACCTATACCTATTCGACGGATGGCAAGTTGCTTGCGACCGGGCACAATTCCGACGGGCCGGTTGGTCAACAGATCGCCATGTCGATGTATCGGCTTCATTTCGGTGATTTCGGCGGCGCGCTGATGAAGTCGATCTATTTCCTGTTGGGCATCATGCTCTGTATTGTCGTTGCCACCGGCTTGAACATCTATTTCCTCAAGCGCCGCGAGAAGGGGCGTGCGGCACCGCGTCTGGAAGCGATGTGGAGTGGTTGGATCTGGGGCAGTATGGCCATGTTCCCGATTACGCTGACGGTTAGTCTTCTGGGTGTCAGTGGCGGTTGGCTGATCGCGATGTTCTGGCTTGGATCAATCGTGTTTTCAGGTGTTGCAACTGCATGGATGAGTGCAGCGTCGGCGGGCCTGATGTTTCGTGCAATCTTTGGCGCGGCCTTGCTCTCTGCATCTCTGGTTCATCTGCTGCGCGGCGACATGGATTGGACCAATGCCTACATGGTGACCATCTCCGTGGCTCTGCTTGCCACAGGGGGAGCTTTTGTTGCGAAGGCGCTTTGGTCCAAGCGGTTCAGTGCAGAGCCAGCGACGACTGTTCAGGCTGGCTGAGGCAAACTATGCCTGACTTCAATGAAAGTCCCTGCTTCGCGGGATCACTCGGACATTGCGGGGGTGTTGACCGCTTGTCCGTTGTGCCGGGCCCTTGCGTTCGGGAATTGGGCGTGTGACCTCGTCGGCGCGGTCGAGAACCCTTTTCAACGGATCATCTCCAATATCCTCTGACAGGTGAACAAGGTCTCCCGTCCGGTCTATCAACTGGTTCGCCACGATGTGGGTAACATTGTCGGCGGTTTGAACGCGGCCCTTCACCATCAAGACACGCGCACCCATCACGACTGGCCGAAAGCGTTCGAACACGTTCGGCCAGACAACCAGATTGGCGATGCCGGTCTCGTCCTCAATGGTGATGAAACAGACCCCGCTGGCCGAACCCGGGCGTTGACGCACCAGTACGACACCTGCCGTTTGAACCCGTGCACCATTTGGCAAATGGCACGCCTCCTGCGTTGAGACGACGCCCATCCTGTTATAGCCCGCTCTCAGAAAGGAGACCGGATGGTCCTTCAATGAGAGGCGGGTCGTTTGGTAATCCTGCAGGACTTGTTCTGAGCGCGGCATGAGGGGGAGTATTGGCACCTGTTCGGCTCCCTGTTCTGCCGCATCAGCTGCAGCGAACAGGGGCAGCGTGTTGCCGCTGGTTTCGCCACGTACGCTCCATAGGGCCTCGCGCCGGCTAAGCTGCATTGAGCCGAATGCATCTGCTGCGGCGAGTAGTTCAAGCGACCGGCGGCTGACTCTTGCTCGTCGGCGAATATCTTCTGGGTGGTCGTAGGCATTGCCCCGGGCAATCATCATCGCTTCCATCTCGTCTTCGCGCAGACCGTCCACCTGTCTGAAACCGAGACGAACAGCACAATATGTCCCGTCCGTTGGTTCCAGCGTATTGTTCCAATCCGAAAGATTCACATCCACGGGACGGATTTCCACGCCATGCTCGCGGGCATCCCGCACAATCTGCGCGGGCGCATAGAAGCCCATGGGCTGGCTGTTCAGCAGCGCTGCGCAGAAAACATCCGGATGATGCCGCTTTAGCCAGCTCGAGACGTAAACAAGGTGGGCAAAGGAAGCGGCATGGCTTTCTGGAAATCCATACTCGCCGAAGCCCTTCACCTGGTCGAAGCATCGTGCCGCGAAGGTCGCATCATAGCCGCGCGCGATCATACGCTCGACCATCATGTCCTGATAGTTGCCAATCGTCCCCATTTTGCGGAAAGTGGCCATCGCCCGGCGCAGACCATTGGCTTCATCGGCTGAGAACTTTGCAGCATCCATGGCAATCTGCATCGCCTGCTCCTGAAACAAGGGCACGCCCAGCGTGCGACTGAGGATGCGTTCGAGTTCATCTGGCGGTCCATGCTCAGGTGCCGGTGAAGGATAAGTTATGGTTTCAAGGCCTTTCCGGCGACGCAGATAGGGATGCACCATATCACCCTGAATGGGGCCGGGCCGGACGATCGCGACCTCGATTACAAGGTCATAGAAAGTACGTGGCCGCAGGCGCGGCAGCATGTTCATCTGTGCCCGGCTTTCCACCTGAAATACACCGAGGCTGTCACCTTCGCAGAGCATCTCATACGTGGCCTCATCATCCTGTGGGATGGTGGCGAGTGTATACTCCAACCCCTTGTGCAGCTGAAGCAGGTCAAATGCCTTCCGGATACAGGTCAGCATGCCGAGGGCCAGAATATCCACCTTCATGATACCGAGGGCATTAATATCGTCCTTGTCCCATTCAATGAAAGTGCGCTCGTCCATGGCGGCATTGCCGATGGGGACTGTCTCGACCAAGGGTCCGCGCGTCAGAACAAAGCCGCCGACATGCTGTGACAGGTGCCGCGGGAAACCAATCAGCTGCTGGGTGAGCAGAATGGCCCGGCGGATCATTGGATTGGCCGGGTCGAGCCCGGCCTGGCGGATCTGATCTGGATTGATGGCGCTGCCCCAACTACCCCAGACCGTTCCGGCGAGGGCGGCGGATATATCTTCGGTCAGGCCGAGCGCCTTGCAGACCTCCCGCACGGCCGAGCGCGGTCGATAGGAAATCACCGTGGCGGTCAGGGCCGCCTTGTGTCGGCCATAGCGATTGTAGACATACTGAATGACTTCCTCGCGGCGCTCATGTTCAAAATCGACATCGATATCCGGTGGCTCTTTGCGTTCCTTTGACAGGAATCGTTCGAACAGGAGGCTGGTCAGGGCCGGGTCTACATTGGTGATTCCTATACAATAGCAAACTGCCGAATTCGCTGCGGAGCCACGCCCCTGGCATAGGATGTCCTGCTCGCGTGCCCAAGCCACGATATCGTTCACGGTCAGGAAATAGCGCGCATAATCCAGCTCCTCGATCAGGGCGAGCTCCTTGTTGAGGGCGGCGCTGACTTTGCCTGGAATGCCATCCGGATAGCGCCATTGCGCGCCTTTCCAGGTGAGGTCATGAAGGTGTTCCTGCGGTGTCTTTCCCACCGGGACAGGTTCGTCGGGATACTCGTAGGAAAGCTCATCTAGGCTGAAGTTGCAGCGCTCTGCGATCTCGACGGTTCGATGCAAGGCTGGCTCGAACCCTTTGAAAAGTCGAGCCATTTCGTCTGGTGATTTCAAATGACGTTCAGCATTGGCCTCCAGTCGGTAGCCTGCTTGCTCTATCGTGCAGTGCGTGCGGATGCAGGTGAGCACGTCCTGCAGCGGGCGGCGTTCCGGGGTATGGTAGAGCACGTCATTTGTCGCCACGATCGGCACACCCTGCCAGGCGCAAAAATCGGCGAGGCGGGCAATCCGTTCCCGATTACGGCCATGATAGGCATAGCTGGCCGCCACATAGACGTTGCCTGGCGCGCGTGCCGCGAACCGTTCCAGGACTTCGGCAAAGGTCGTGTCTAACTTGTCCGGCGGCTGGAAAATGAAGACCTGTCCTTCGGCATGGGCAAGAATGTTTTCCAGCGTGATCAGGCAGTCGCCTTTTTCCGCTTGCAATTTACCGGCCGATAAAAGGTACGAAAGGTGCCCATAAGCTGTCCGGTTCTTTGGATAGCAAATCACTTCCGGGCCGTCCGTCGGCACGAGGCGCGCACCGACGAGGAGAGGCAGGCCGGCTTCTTTTGCCGCGATATGGGCGCGCACGACACCGGCAAGCGTATTATGGTCTGCAACACCGATGGCGACATGCCCCAATTGTTTGGCGGTCAGGACGAGTTCTTCTGCATGTGAGGCACCGTGCAAAAAAGAAAAATTCGTCGTAACGGAGAGTTCGGCATAGTCGGTCATGCGAAGAGGCCGTGTACATACCATTCGGGCGCGCCGCCACGCCCATCGCCATAAAGTCCTTCCCGGAACAGCCAATAACGCCGCCCCTCCGCGTCCTCTACACGGTAATAGTCCCGCGCGCGCGGGAGGAGCTTTACCGGTCCGGATGGGGCATCCAGCATGGCCTCGAGATCTGCGCGCACATGCGCGATCTGGGCAGCATCGGCACGCGGGTCCATTTTGGGGGTGAGCCATTGGCGGGCCTGGCCTCTCAGCGCTGGCGGGGGCTGTGGCACGGCAATATGGGTCCACCATTCCGGAGCGATCCGTTCAGGTCCGTCGGCCCGCGTCACTGTACGCGGCACGCGACGCCAGATGAAGCGCAGCGGCGGGCCGTCCGGCACTTCGGCCATGACTGTGATGCGTTCCGGTGAGGACAGGAGGCGAATGGGGCGCGGTCCGGCAGCCGTGCTGTGGGTGGCGAGGACCGGGACATCGCCGATGAACTGCACTTGCCGTTCGGCGCGTTCCGGCACATGACTCTCTCGTGGTTGGACAAGGCTTACGGTGTGTTCGCCCAGCCGGGCCATGATCCGGTCGGCCAGCGCGGACAGGGCGGCAGTGTTCATGTCCGTCGAGGCGAGGTCGCCCGACAGCGCCATGGGGCTGGTCTCCATCTTGTCCGTGCGATGGGCTTCGAGCAAAAGCAGGTCGATACCAAAGCCGGGGTCAATCGAATCGATCCGTTCACGAAACAGGCGGAGAATGTGTTTCGGCTCACGCGCAGGGCGGGCGGTCTTCACTTCCAGTTCAGCGCGTGTACCGTCAGACTTGAAAGCCATGAGCAGAAAGTGCCGCGCGCCGAGACCAGCCGCACCGAGGGCCTCACACAGATCCTGCGCCAGTTGTTCGAGGCCAATTCCGATGGCTTCGCTGGTGGCAATCGGTTCCGGACAGTTCAACCGGGCGGATCGGATCGGCAGGGGACGCAGGGGCGCCAGTGGTTCATGGCGCAGGCCCAAGGCCTGGTCGAGCCTTAGGAGTACTGCATCGGCGGCGGATCTTGACTGGAAGCGCCGCCCCAGAGCTTTACGATCGATGCCGTAAAGCTGGCCGATCCGCGTGAGGCCGAAGCGGCGCAGCAGGGTTTCGGTGTCAGGCGACAGGCGCAGGGCTGCGACGGGAAGTTCGGCAAGGCCAGCCTGTTCTTCGCCTTCTTTCAGGCAGGTGCCCGGCGCAGCACGGGACAGAGCGGAGGCTGCGCCCGGCGTGCCGGCAAGGCCCAGCCTGTGCGGGATGGCATTGCGCTCCAGCAGATCGGATAGTGTCTCCATCATGGCCAGTTCGCCGCCATAGAGGTGTTCGCACCCCGTGGTCTCCAGGATGAGGCCGTCAGTGCCATCAATCGCGATCAGCGGCGTAAACCGGATCATCCAGTCGCCAAGTGCGGACAGGGCACGGATGTCGGCGACCGGGTCCATGTCCTCGGTAACAAGGTTGGGCACGCGGGCCCGTGCATCGGTGAAGACCAACCCCTCTGTTATGCCAAGCTGACGGGCAGGGTCATTGGCAGCGGCGATGCGCAGACCCTTGGTGCTGTTTTCAAGCAGGGCAAAGGGCAGGTGGGGATCAGGCGGTTTGCCGGAGGCCGGGCGGGCCGATCCGGTCCTGAGGCCGCGGCGAGCGCGCCGGAGCCGGGTCAGCGGCCAGTCCGGAAACCACACGCAAAGATAGCGTTTCATCGTCAAGCTCCAGATCAAAGGATTGCCCTGCCATGTGCGGGGCCTGGCGGGACCGTTCGAGCACAGCCTTCCAGCGGAGCGCTCCGGGGGCATGCGTGTCATAACGGTTGGGGGATGAGGGACGGGGGGAAAGACGCCACCGGGCACTGGCAGCGGTGGCGCCGTCCCGCGTATAGGGCATCAACAGGATGACCGGCGTGCCATGCCGCCCGGATACAAGTGCGAGACGGCGCGAGGCGGTGAAACTGGCATCCTCCAATTCTGCAATCACCAGTGAGGCCACACCGGAGCGGATGGCTTCTTCGGTGGCCCAGAGAGCTTCTGCAGGCTTGCGCGGGGTGATGTTCAGGCTTGGGGGCAGGTCCGGGGCGACTTCTCGGCAGCCAGCCTGAAGGAGGCCGCCATGGGCCTGTTTCAGGCTGGACTGGCGGATCCAGATAACAGGGCCCTTGCGACGTGTGCGTGCCGCGAGCGCAAAGCCGGTCATCGCCGGAAAGTCCCCGTGTGAGGTCTCGCAGATCTCATGGACACCTGCCTCTCCCAGACCGAGTGGAAAAGACAGGCTCGGCTGCTGCTGAGGCGGGAAGCTATGAAACGCGTCCTTCAGGGAAGATGGGATTGAGGCCATTTGTTCATTATTTGTTCTTATCACATTGAGTCAACTGACTCCGTCGAGCAGAAAGGATTTCAACAGGTACAGTGGCGGTTTCTGACGGACTTGTCCTGTAATGGATTATTCAGGACGAGGTTGGCCAAGCCGTAGCAGAAAGATCTGTGGAGCAGTGCTGACGCTGGCGACAAATGCCCGCGTGTCGGCCGTCAGGTATGTGTGAAAACAAGAAGCAGCAGGATCGGCAAGGCAAAGCCCGCAATCGTAAGTGGCCATGTGCTGGGGCGGCGCGTGGAATGCATCTGCAGCAACCAGAGCCCTGACGCACAGAACAAGACAACTGCAATGGCGAACAGGTCGAGAAACAATGTCCAGGCGAAGCCAGTATTTCGGCCCTTGTGCAGGTCGTTGAGATAGGCGACCGCGCCGCGACTGGTTTTTTCGAACATGACTTCGCCGGTCTCACGGTCAATGCTGATCCAGGCATCTCCACCGGGCCGGGGCAGGGTGATATACGCGTCAAAATCGGTCCATTCGACCGGGCGGCCTGATGTATCAAAGCTCGTCTCAGATTTGAGATAGGTCGCGACCTCGGCGGGCAGGACGGACTCGGCGCCAGTCTTCGCATGTTCATCAAGTAGCGTGACCAGCTCGCCTGGCAGGATGCTCTCGCCTTCGATGGTTTTTGGCTTTGAGGTAAGATCGCTGGCATGATTGAGCGTAATGCCAGTCGCCGCGAACAGCATCATGCCGACAAGACAGAGCGCGCCAGACATCCAGTGAACGGTTCGCACCTGACGCTTGATGAACATTTTCAAGGATGCGCGTTTTGCGGGGGCGGTCTGGGAGAGGCTCATTCCGTCAGGGCTCATTATCTGTAATGCGCCGTCTGAAGTTCGGCGCGGTCTGGTGGAGTTTCGCCTCCTAACATGCGCGAATATGCGTCTGCAAGTCATTCTCAATGCGTGTGTGCAATTGACTTGCTGCGGGCCTGTTGGTCTAGCCAAGGCGTATACGTTTCCTGACCAGGCATCTGAATGCGCTACGCTCTTCTAGACTCATGTGATCCCGTCCGGGCCGCCACACTTTTCTATGGCGATGCGGCAACCCTCTGGCTCGATAGCGCGGATACCGATCACCCTTCATCACGCTGGTCATATCTCTGCATTGCACCAATCGCGACTTTGCAGGTTCGTGCGGAGGAGCTGTCACGCGGTGAGGATGGCTTCGCAGACAGGGCGGACGAAGTAAGGGCCTGGATACGCAGCACCGAACGGCAGCGCATTGCGGAAGGTCCCCCGTTCCAAGGCGGCGCGGCGGGCTATGTTTCCTATGACGCTGCGCCACTCTTCCTTGAGCGATTCCAGTCGCGACACATGCCGCGCTCTGATTTGATTGAATTCAACTTGTACGACACGTTGCTGGCATTCGATCTTGAGGGTCAGAAGACTTGGGTCATGTCGGCCGGGCTGAGGGCGGCGAACGCAGAAGAGGATGACGCGCTGGCAGATGCGAAGATTGCGGAGGTGCTGACCCGTCTTGGCGACACGCGGCGCGCCCCGGATGTCGACGTGCCATTGGGCTGGTCAC
>NZ_DFME01000009.1:0-14563 GCF_002375605.1 Hyphomonas sp. UBA3601
ACTCTGACATGCGCCGGAGAGGCGGGGGAGGGGACGAGCGAAGCGCGCAGCAGCTTCCGCTTCACATGAGTCCGAGCGTGGCATGGAAAGCACATACGCGGCAAGTTTGTGCGAGTGAATGTCAAATGCAGGTTGTTTTGGGGCGTGGCATCCTCTTAAAGACCCGCAACTCATTCTCAATATCAATAGGTATCCCTCATGCCGTTTTCCCGTCTTTCCGTCCTGCTGGCCTCCAGCGCGCTCGTATCCCTGTCATCTTATGCTGACAATGCCACCGCGCCGGGTGAGCAGAACCCGTACCGGATGTTGTCGACGATTGTCGTGACAGGCTCGACGGATGCGGTGGACGAAGTGGCCGGGTCGGTCTCCTTCCTGACGGATGCTGACCTGTCGGCGCAGGCCCAGAGCGATATCCAGCGCGTCTTGCGCGTCGTGCCGGGCGTGAACATCCAGGAAGAGGACGGTTATGGCCTGCGGCCGAATATCGGCCTGCGCGGGTCGGGTTCGGATCGCTCGTCCCGTATCGTGCTGATGGAAGATGGCGTGCCGATCTCGCCGGCGCCCTACGCCTCGCCGTCCGCCTATTATTTCCCGACCACAGCGCGAATGAGCGCCGTGGAAGTGACCAAGGGGCCCGCCGCGATCCTGTATGGTCCGCGCACGACGGGCGGCGCACTGAACCTGTTCTCGACGCCAGTGCCGGAAGAGACGTCCGGATTTGCACAGGCATTCTTTGGCACCAATGATCGCCAGCGGGTCCATGCCTGGACGGGCGGACGGGCGGAGGTCGGCGCAGGCTGGAAACTGGGCGGCCTGATCGAAGTGTTCACCGACGAGACTGACGGGTTCAAGGAGCTGGACAATGGCGGGCCGACGGGCTTCGACGCTGATGATCTGATGCTGAAAGTCGGCGCGTACAAGGATGACGGCCCGATGCCGCAAAGCGTCGAGCTGAAATACCAGACGCGCGAAGAGACCTCCAACGAGACCTATTTCGGCCTGACGCTGGAAGATTTCGAGGCCAACCCCTATCGCCGCTATGATGCGAGCGCGGATGATGAATTCCGGGGCGAGAACGAGCTGTTCCAGCTGACCCACAAGATTGAATTCTCGCCAACGCTGAACCTGACGACAATTGCCTATCATCATGATTTTGCCCGCAACTGGTACAAGCTGCAGGGTATCAGCGCCGATGGTACGGGCGCGAGCGGCGATACGGGGATTTCCTCCGTGCTGGCCGACCCGGTGACCTATTCGGCCGAGTACAGCCTGGCGACTGGCGCTACCAGCCTCGACGATTCCATCGTCTACCGCGCCAACCGCCGCGCCTATTACAGCGAAGGCCTGCAAACCACGCTGAACTGGCAGACCGCGTTTGGCGGCCTCGATCATGATGTCACTGTCGGTATCCGCGTGCATGAGGACGAGGAAGACCGGTTCCAGGAAGAGGATGCGTACCGGCTTGAGGGCGAACGCCTGATCCTGACCAGCGCGGGCGCGGCGGGCAGCAATGCCAACCGCATCTCCAGCGGTGAAGCGGTTGCCCTGTTCCTGCAGGACCGGGTCAGCATCGGCAAGCTGACCGTGACCGGCGGCGCGCGCTTTGAGGATTATGAGCTGACGCGCGAGGACTATTCAACGGCAGACCCGACCCGTGCGGCGGGGCCGACGCGCGTGCGGACCCTGGATGACCAGGTCGTTGTGCCGGGTCTAAGTGCACTTTACGAACTCAACGAGGATGTGACCTTGCTGGCCGGTGTGCATCGCGGCTTTGCGATTGCCAGCCCCGGCGCAACCGAGGCCGATGCCGAAGAGAGCGTGAACTGGGAAGCCGGCGGACGCTTCTCGAAAGAGGGCGTCGATGTCGAGGCGATTGCCTTCTTCAATGACTATTCAAACCTGCTCGGCACCTGCACCGCCTCGTCCGGTGGCAATTGCACGATCGGCGACCAGTTCGATGGCGGCGATGTGGACGTGATGGGCCTTGAGCTGACGGCGAGCTGGGATGCGGCGGCGCTGTTCGACACCTCGCTCTCACTGCCGGTCGGCCTCGTCTATACGTGGACAGATGCCGAATTCCAGTCTGGCTTCGAGAGCAGTTATGAGCCGTGGGGCGATGTCGAGGCGGGCGACGAGCTGCCCTATGTCTCGGACCAGCAGATCACCCTGATGGCGGGCATCGAAGCCAGCCGCTGGGGCATGGATTTCTCTGCTAATCACGTCTCCGAAGCGCGTGCGCGGGCGGGGCAGGGCGCCATTCCGGCAGGCGAGCGGATCGATGCACGCTGGCTGGTCGATGCGGCGGCCTGGGTCGACCTGACCGAGACGCTGCGCCTGCGCGTGAAAGCGGAAAACCTGTTCGACGAGACCTATGTCGCCTCCATCGATCCGGCCGGCCTGCGCCCCGGCAAGCCGCAGGAGATTCTGGTCGGGCTTGAGGTGAGATTCTAAGCACCGGCGCTTTTGCGCCAAACCTCACCTGAGGGCCTTTCATTTCGGGGGAAAATGAGCCATAAGCCGCCCCTTGTGGTGGGATATCGGGTCCTGACCCGGCTGGACGACATCCCGGCCGTGGCCTGAGGCCTCAGATACTCACCCAAAACCCCCGCCAATTCAGGCGCTTAGACGAAACCCGCCGCAAGGCGATTACAAGAAAGATACACGATGTCGATTACCGCTGAGAAGAAGCAGGAACTGATCGAAAAATTCGCCACAAAGCCTGGCGATACCGGTTCCCCAGAAGTGCAGGTCGCGATCCTGACCGAACGGATCAACAACCTGACCGACCACTTCAAGACGAACAAGAAAGACAACCACTCCCGCCGGGGCCTGCTGGCCATGGTCGCAACCCGCCGGAAGCTGCTTGACTACACCAAGCGCAAGGATGAGGCGCGCTACGCCAAACTCATCGAAGCCCTCGGCATTCGCCGCTAGGCACAAAATCAAGCCCGCCGGGCAATAGGGCCGCGGCGGGCTTTTCGTATGTGAAAAAGAAAGACATTTTGATGTTTGACAAGAAATCTGTGTCGCTGGAATGGGCCGGCCGCACGCTGACGATCGAAACGGGCCAGGTGGCCCGCCAAGCCGATGGCGCCGTCATGGTGACCTATGGCGATACAAAAGTGCTCGCGACCGCATGTTTTGCGAAAAGCGCGAAGCCGGGCCAGGACTTCTTCCCCCTGACCGTCAACTACATGGAAAAATACTACGCATCGGGCCGCATCCCAGGTGGCTTCTTCAAGCGTGAAGGCCGCCCGACCGAGAAAGAGACGCTGACGTCTCGCCTGATCGACCGCCCGATCCGCCCGCTTTTCGTCAAAGGCTTCAAGAACGAAGTCCAGGTCGTGCTGACCGCGATGTCCTATGATCTCGAAAACGATCCGGACGTGATCGGCATGATCGGTGCCTCTGCGGCGCTTGTCCTGTCCGGCGCGCCCTTCATGGGCCCGATCGGCGCAGCGCGCGTGGGCTACAAGGATGGTGAGTACATCATCAACCCGACGATCGAAGAACTCGAAGAGTCCGAACTGGACCTCGTCATGGCCGGCACCGCCGACGCCGTGATGATGGTGGAATCGGAAGCTTATGAACTGTCCGAAGAAGTCATGCTCGGCGCTGTCATGGCGGGTCATGAATCGATCCAGCCTGTGATCGATGCGATCATCGACCTGGCCGAACAGGCCGCCAAGGAACCGTTCGACTTCGAAGCCGAAGATCACTCGGCCGAACTGGAAAAAATCCAGAAACTGGTCGGCGCAGATCTTTCCGCCGCCTACTCGATGACCGAGAAGCTGGAGCGTCAGGCCGCTGTGGGCGAAGCCCGCGAAAAGGCCAAGGCTGCGCTCGTCGGCACCGAAGAAGAGCCGGGCGAAATGTCTGGCGAGACGTTCAAGTCTGCCTTCAAGGAAGCCGAAGCAAGCGTTGTTCGCGGCGACATCCTGAAAACCGGCAAGCGCATCGATGGCCGTTCGCTGGATCAGGTTCGCCCGATCGAGGCAATTGCCAGCTTCCTGCCGCGCACGCATGGTTCCTCGCTGTTCACCCGTGGTGAAACGCAGGCGATCTGTGTGGCCACGCTCGGCACCAGCGATGATGAGCAGTTCATCGACGGCCTTGATGGCACGTCGAAGTCCAAATTCATGCTGCACTACAACTTCCCGCCATATTCGGTGGGCGAGACCGGTCGCATGGGCGGTACCAACCGCCGCGAGACCGGCCACGGCAAGCTCGCCTGGCGCGCGCTGCAGGCTGTCCTGCCAAAGCATGAAGAGTTTCCGTACACGATCCGCCTCGTCTCCGAGATCACCGAGTCCAACGGCTCGTCCTCGATGGCAACGGTTTGCGGTTGTTCCCTCGCCATGATGGATGCCGGCGTGCCGGTGACCCGTCCTGTGTCGGGCATCGCAATGGGCCTGATCAAGGAAGCTGACGGCGTGGCGGTTCTCTCCGACATTCTCGGCGACGAAGATCATCTCGGCGACATGGATTTCAAAGTGGCCGGTACCGAAAAAGGCCTGACGTCCCTGCAAATGGACATCAAGATCGCCGGTATCACCAAGGAAATCATGCACACGGCTCTGGAGCAGGCCAAGGGTGGGCGCATGCACATCCTGGGTGAGATGGGCAAAGCGCTGGATACGTCCCGCGACAGCCTGTCGGAAAACGCTCCACAGATGGAAATCGTCAAAGTGCCAACCGACAAGATCCGTGACGTGATCGGGTCTGGCGGCAAGGTCATCCGCGGCATCGTGGAAGAGTCCGGCGCCAAGGTGAACATTGATGATGATGGTACGGTGCAGGTCTCTGCGCTGGACAAGGAATCCATCAACAAGGCGCTGAAGATGATCAAGGAGATCGTCGCAGAGCCGGAAATCGGCGAGATCTACGAAGGCAAGGTCGTTGGCCTGAAAGACTTCGGTATCTTCGTGAACTTCTTTGGTCCGAAGGACGGCCTTGTGCACGTGTCGCAAATGGCGAACGAGCGCGTGAACCATCCGAAAGACCTCGTCAAAGAAGGCGACACGGTCTGGGTCAAGCTGATGGGCTTCGATGATCGCGGCAAAGTGCGCCTGTCCATGAAAGTGGTCGACCAGACCACCGGCAAGGAACTTGCCAAGGATGAGGGCGGCGAAGAGGAATAGGATTTCCTTTTCCTGCAACAGGATACGAAAGGCCGCTCTCCGGAGCGGCCTTTTTTATTTTTGATCATACTTGGATGTTCTGCGCAGGCCTTTCCAGAACAACAGTCCGATCATCCAGAATTCGCCAATTGTTGGTGGAATCGTGAGTAATCCGATCCAAGCGCCTGCGTGCGGTGCGAGCACTGCGATAAACACGCTCGCGACATAGCCAATACCGCCAAGGATAAGTATCCAGCCTAGCGGGCGAGGGCCGAAGCGCCCCTTCAGGACGATCCAACCCATTGGGATCAACCAGAGCCCAAAGAAGATGGCGCCTGCGGCCCAGAAGTGGTGACTGGTCAGAACAAACAGATGGCTGATTGCCGGATCGGCGCTGCTGTGTCCCAAGGCTGTGTCGAGCGCCGCGCGTAACATCACCGAGCTGGCGAGCGTCGCGATCGCATTGACCATGCCGAAGAGTGCCACAACGCTCGCGGCATGCCGGTCGATGTGACTGAACAGTTTGGCGAACCATACCGCCGTCAACGCCTGGAAGATGGCGGACCCAAGCTCCAGCGCGATCCCGACGCGGGCAAGGCCTTCCTGCCCGGTCAGATTGGCGAGCGTTTGAACAGGATCATCTTCTGCAAAAAGCTGAGGGCGAACCGCCATGAAAACGGCGCCGCCGGTCAAACCGAGGCCCAGGTAAAACAGACCAGTGAGGCATGCATCGCGTCGAAGGGAGGGGGGCAAGGCGGACATACTTGTTTAAACCTTACAATGTAAGTCTACGCCATGTGCTACCATGCAGTGCAAGAGTCTTGCAAGTGCCATCGCCACAAAGGCAAATGGATCCCGAAAGGAGACATGGCTGGCAATGAGTACACGGAAGCCTTTGACGCACACGCGCGTGCTTGATGCCGCGATGACATTGGTTGATCGCGAAGGCCTGCAAAGTCTGAGCATGCGGCGCCTCGGCAAAGAGTTGGGCGTCGAAGCGATGTCCCTGTATCACCATCTTCCAGGCAAGGAAGGCCTGCTTGATGGACTCGCCGAGGCGCTGGCAAATGAGATCACGTCCGCCGTTGATGAGCGTCCGGCATCATGCATGGCGGACTGGAAATCGGACCTGCGCAGCAGATGTCTGGCCGCTCGCACGGTGGTGATGCGTCACCCATGGACGCCTGCGCTTTTTGCGGCGCGGCAGTCCATACCACCGTCCATGTACCTCTATGTGGATCAGGTGATTGCATTGTTTGTGGACAATGGCTTCAGCTATCAAACGGCCCATCGTGCATTGCACGCGCTCGGAAGTCTGTTGTTTGGCTTTGCGCAGGAATTGTTCAGTCCGCCGGTGTCGGGTGGAAACCTGGACACACAAAAGACGCAGGCGGAGTTTGAGGAGATGGCAGAAAATCTGCCCTACCTCTCGGCCATGGTAGCGTCCGAGATGCATCAATCCGACGAGCCGGCTATGGGGTGGTGCGACAGCCAGACAGAGTTCGAATTCACCCTTGATCTGTTGCTGGATGGACTTGAGCGACTCCGTGACTAGGGTCGCACAAACTACCCATCTTCCGTCAGCGCCTTGCGTACAGCCGCAATTGTTCGCGCGACATCCCCCTCATTCGTCCGCCAGCTGACGACGCTAACGCGCATAACGCGTTGACCCTGCCATGTCGTGCCGGAGAAAAAAGCTTTACCTTTTTCGTTCACCCGGCGAATGATCTCGTCGGTGAACGCATCATTCTCTTCCGCACTCGCACCTTCGTGTTCAAACCGCACAAGGCCCTGATTGAGTATCGGGTCATTCAGGGCGCGAGCGTTCGGCAGGGCGCCGATCCCATTCACAATTTCGGCGCAATACGCACATGAGCGGTCAACAAGGTCGGCGACGCCCTGACGGCCAAGTTCCTGAAGTGCGGCGTAAACAGGCACGGAGCGTGCCCGGCGGGAGAGTTCGAGGTTCCAATCCGTTGGATCACGCACGTCCTGACTGGGGGAGAGATAAGCCGCACTGAGTGACAGGGCGGCGCGGTGCGCCTCAGAATCGCGGACAATGGCAAAGCCGCAATCATAAGGTACGTTCAGCCACTTGTGACCGTCGGTTGCCCAGCTGTCAGCGAAGTCGATGCCGTCTGTGAGGTGTTTGAGGCGGTCGCTCGTGCGGGCGAACAGGCCGAACGCGCCGTCGACATGCACCCATGCGCCAGCGGCCTGGGCCATCGGAATCAATGTACGGAAATCATCGAATGTACCGACATTCAGGTCTGCCGCGTTCAGGCATACAACTTTTGGCCCCTCCCATTCGGCAAGATGGCGGGCAAGGTCATCTGCGCGCATGTCGCCCATGGGGTTGATGGCGACATCTGTCATGGATGCCTGTCCAAGACCGAGGTGGCGAATAGCGCTGTCGAGGGAGCGGTGCCTGTTTTCACTGGTCAGGATGCGGATACGCGGTGCGCCGAACAAGCCGTCGTTTTCTGCATTCCACCCGGCCTTTTGCAACACGCCATGCCGTGCCGCTGCCAGCGCAGTGACGTGCGCCATCTGGCACCCGGTGGTGAACGCGAAGGAGGATGTCTGCGGCAGGTCGAACAGTTGCTTCAGCCACTCACCAGCAATCTCTTCAATCATGCTTGCAGCGGGTGCAACGGTGAACATACCCGCATTCTGGTCCCAGGCCGACACCAGCCAGTCGGCAGCAAGTGCCGAAGGAAGTGATCCTGCCATCACCCAACCAAAGAATCGTCCCCCGGCATTGGCATGCAGGCCGGGCTCGGCGTGCGTGGCAAGGTCGTCGATAATGGCGGCGGCGTCTCGCCCGGTTTCCGGTAGCGGGCCAGACAGGGCGGCGCGAAGGTCGCGCGCGGTGGCCGTGGCGCCTACGGGGCGATCAGGCAGGCTGTCCAGCCAGCGGCGGGCATGGAATGTGGCGCGGTCGAGTGGATCAGTCATGGCGAATTTCCCCAGCGTGCATCTAACGGGACTGTGCGTGGCAAAGGAAGTGCGGCGGCGGCCTTTTTTCGTTGAAGCCAGCCGGGGTTTGCCGTTACACCCAAAGCCATGATGACAAAGCGCAAGCAATTCCTCGTCGCCATGTCCGGTGGCTCCGGATCTGGCAAGTCAACGCTGGCCGAAGCCCTGCTGGAACATTTGCCTGAGGGGCAGGCGGTCCTGTTTGGTGAGGATGCGTATTACTATCCGATGAGCCATTATGGCGAGCCCGGGAACAAGGAAGAATGGACGGCACTTGTCGCGGGCATCAACTATGATGCACCTCGCTCGAAAGAAGCCGACCGGCTGGTCAAGGATTTGCGCGCGCTGAAAGCCGGCGAGACGATCCAGCAGCCAATCTATGATTATGAGCGCCATGACCGCAGCGAGAAGACACGCGAGATCAAGTCTGCACCGATCCTGATCCTGGAGGGCATCCATGCGCTGTCTTTCCCGAAAATCAGTTCCCTGATTGATCTGTCGGTCTATGTGGACACGCCAGACGACCTGCGCCTCGCACGGCGAATTCGCCGCGACGTGACCGAGCGCGGTCGCTCGCTGGAAAGTGTACTTCAGCAATATCTCGGCACGGTGCGCGCGGCGCATTACCAATGGACCTATCCGGCCAAATTCGAGGCCGACCTCGTGATTGCCGATGAAGGCCTGCCGGCCTATGGCAATGTGCGCCCGACCGAAGAAGCCATCGAACGCATGATCGCACCGGTGCTGGCGCGTCTGCAGAATTGCGGCGCGATCTGACCCGTTTCCGGTTCGGGGCCAGTCTGGTATGACCAGCCTGCATCGGAACAGGAGACCGTCATGACCCATAGGCTTTCATTTCTTGTTGCAGGGCTGGCGGCGCCATTTGTCCTGTCTGCCTGTATCTATGTTGATGAAGGCTCCGAACCTGTCCGCAAAGTGGTGGTCGAGCGCGAAGTCATTGTTGAAACGGGTCCGGCACAGGATGATCGGCTGAACGCAACGCTCTGGGCGCAGCAGGCGGTAGAGTACAAGGCCACGACTGACGGCATCTATGCGCTGGCGGCGATGCGATTGGACGAGGCGCTGGCTGATCCGGAATGGACCGCCGCGCCGGACCTGCAGGGCGAGGCCTATCAGGATCTTCCCCCGGCAATCATCCTTGATGCCGATGAGACCGTATTGGACAATACGCCCTATGCGGCGGCGGATGTGCTGGCGGGTGAGCCTTTCAGCCCCGACCGCTGGAATGCCTGGGCCAGCGCGGGTGTGGCGAAAGCCGTGCCGGGCGCGGTGGACTTCACCCGCGCGGCTGCGGCCAAGGGTGTGAAAGTATTCTACGTCACCAATCGCGACGCAGTGACGGAAGAGGGGACCGCACGGAATCTGCGGGCACTCGGTTTCCCAATGGGCGGCAATGTTGACACGTTGCTGACCAAGGGCGAGCAGGACGATTGGGGCTCGGCCAAGGCAACGCGCTGGGCCGTGGTGGCAAAGGATTATCGGATCCTGCTCATGCTGGGCGACAATCTGGGCGACTTCACCGATTCCTATAAAGGCAGCCCGGCAGAACGGCAGGCCGTATATGAGGCGAATGCAGACAAATGGGGCCGGGAATGGATTGCCCTGCCGAATCCGGGTTATGGCAGCTGGGAGAGCGCGCCATTCGGTCATGATTACAGTCTGCCTGAAGACCAGCGGTTGCAGATGAAACGCGACCAGCTGCAGCCATGGCCTGAACGGCCGTAACACTTCTGTTCATGTTGGCGCGGATATAGTGCGCAAGACATGATCCTGCGCACTCTTTTCGTCGGCCTTGCGGCGCTTGCCGCTGGCCTGCCCGCATTTGCCTGTGACCTTGCCCTCACGGGGCGGGGCGTCGCAGTGGCCGATTATGTCGAGCAGGTGGGGCCCTGCTTCGGGAATTTGCCGGAGGGCTATGCCTTCGACGCGCGCATGGAAGGCGAGTTCCTGAGGCTGACCAATATCGCCCGCAAGGAGGCGGGATTGCCGCCGCTGGTCAATCGCGCGGCGCTGCGCAATACGGCGCGCTTTCACAGTCTCGACATGGCGTATAATGATTTCTTCGGCCATGTCGGACCGGACGGACGCAAACCGCAGGACCGCATCGCGGCCTTCGACCGGCGGGCAATCATTCAGTATTCAGCTGAAAATGTTGCCATGATCGAGATTGTCCGGGGGCGCTGGAATCTGGAACGGCAGGCCGTGAAACGTCTGCACCAGAACCTCATGGACAGCCCCGGCCATCGCGCAAACATTCTCAGCGAACAGGCCACCCATGTATCGATGGGCGTGGTGCGGACCGAGACGGGTGTCTGGGTGACGCAGAACTTCCTGAACCTTTCGGGCAGCCTTGCGCGGGACGTGCCCGTGCGGATGCGTACCGGGGACCGGTTGCGGCAGATGCCCGTGCTCAACGGCTGGAAGTTCCGCGAGTTCGCGGCCGAATTGCCAAGCGGCGACGTGTTGCCAATGGGGCAGGGTATTCCGGTGGGTATATCGGGCGATATCCACATTGCCGCCGAAGGCCGCAAACCGGGAGAGAAGCCGCGCAGCTATTACACAATCCACCTGCCCGGTCCCGCTGTGACCGTGGGCGGCTAGAACCCTACCGAATTCTGTAGGGTTGAATTATCGTTCTATTTCTGGCCTCATGTCCGGAGGCAGGAGGGTTAACCATGGTTGATGTGTTTGTGAAAAAGGAATTCTCGTCGGATGTGGATACCGGCGATATGCAAACGGAGAAAAAGCAAGTCGTCCGCGATTACATCGCGAAAGGGCAGACATGTGACTGTCCACCGCATGATTTTGAGGAACTTCCAAAAAAAGGGGCTATTGCCCACGAACTCCGGGAGGGGCACTTCCTCCATCAGTTCGAGGCATCTAAATCGAAGCATCGCCGAAATGGCAGGAAGCTCGTGCAAACCAGCTTTATCTGTAAGCCCGGACAGCCACGAAAACGCATAGATGTGATTGACCACAGCAAGTAGTTGCATGAACCTCACGTCCGAGTATTTCGCAAGTCTGTTCCGGGATCTGACCAATCGCACCTACACATTTTCTGCGATCGTTTTTGTAGCGGAACTGTCAGGAAACCATTCCACGCCCGTATCCATATTCGATTTGGAAGTGGAGGGCCTAACGCTTGGGATTATTCAAGCGGGGGCATTTCTTGCAATCGCCCAAGCTGTTTTCAGCTTGATATTTGCGCTGTTCGTAATGGACAAGGCGGGGATGGAGAAGGCCTTTCAAGAGGCGACGTCATCTCAAGATGGTGAGGGTCTTTTCAAAAACCCGGTCTATGCGCGCCTCAGGGAAAGTGTGCAGCGCAAGGCGGCATCCGCAAAGTTGCTGTACAATATTTTCCACCTGCTCCTTCCCATGTGTGTAGGTATTCTTGCCATGCTGTGGAGCTTTCCGGATCTATGCAAGATTGTAGAAAGCTTTCCAGGCGCAGAATTCCGTTTGTGCGAAGATTAAACCGGTCCGGGATTCACAAAACTCCCAAATCGTGATTCTCTTCGATAGACATCGGAGTGATTCGAATGCCTGCCAAAACCGCAAGCCGCCGAACAGTTGTCTTTACCGAGAGCGACGGACGCAAAATTGAAGCTGTCCGATACACCAACCCTGACGGAAGCGCTGGGGGATGGGTGGCTCCTGATTTTCAGGCCGTGAACGTTACACTGGGCCCAGACGTCATCGTGTATCCGGGCGTTTCGATTTCCAGCGGTGCCATCATCACCGGAAAATGCATGATCGTTCCACACTGAGCTGGCGTTCGCTCGCTAGAACACGCGCATGATCTGATCCAGTGGCTTTTTCACCAGAGCGTGTTTGGGCACCATGGCATCGTCGGCTGGATAGCCCGCAACCAGGATCAGGAAGGGTTTTTCCGTTTCCGGACGATCACAAATGCCGTTCAGGAACTTCATCGGGTTGGGCGTGTGGACAAGGGTGGCGAGGCCGGCCTGATGACAGGCGGTCATCAGCATACCCGTGGCGATGCCGACGCTTTCGTTGATGTAGTAGTTCTTGCGGGTTTCTCCCGCTTGCACGCCGCCGCGGCGCTGGGCGAAGATACAGATCAGCCAGGGGGCGATTTCCATATAGGGCTTGCCGGCATCGGTGCCGATCGGCGCGAGCGCGTCGAGCCAGTCTTCCCCGGCGCGCCCTGAATAGAACTCACGCTCTTCAGCTTCGGCAGCCTGACGAATTTCGCGCTTTTTCTCCGCGCTGTTCACACAGGCAAAAAACCAGGGCTGGTGATTGGCGCCGGATGGGGCCGACCCGGCGGTGGCGACACAGGCCTCAATGATTTCGCGTGGGACGGGCTTGTCGGAGAAGGCGCGGACGGAACGGCGCGTCGCCAGAGATTCGTGAAAGGCGCGGGCGCGGTTTCGCATCTCGTCTTCGGGATAAGACGGGAAGCCGCTGAGCGGGACATGGGTCTCGGTACTGGTTTTCATGATGCCCGTGTTAGCAGGATGACGGGCGGACGCAATTCACATCAGCGGGACCGGCGGGCGGCATCAGCGCCGCGCCTTTCGGCCCGCTTCATCCATTTTGAGAGCGTCGCCTCCTTGGCCGTCTTCACCGGTCCGACCTGCAGGATGCGTGCGGGATGTATGCCGACAAATTTCATGACGGGCTTCTGCACCTGTAACTTGGCGGCGCGACCATTGGATAGCCGGTCAAACCAGACCGGCGCGTCGGACGTCATCAGCACATCGCCCCGTCGTCCGGCCAGCAGGCGATCCCAGAAGGGGTCCTTCTCGTGATATTTCATGGCGAAGCCCGGCAGGAAACTGCGGTCGATCACGCCTTTCATCTTGGCGGGCATCCCGCCCCACCATTGCGGATAGGCCCAACAGACATGATTGGCCCAGAGCAAGTTCTCCCGCCACGCTTCAAGGCATGGCTCAAGGGTCTTGCGGGCGTGATAGCCTTCGGTGAGATCCGGGTCGAAGACCATGTCCGACAGGTTCATGCGTCGGACTTCGGCACCGTTTGCTTCTGCGCCACGCTGGTAGGCGTCCGCCATGCCGTGGCTGAGCGATGTAGCGCGTGGATGGCCGACCCAGAGAAAGATGCGTGCTGGCATGAGAGCCCCCCAAATACGATTGAACAATACGTTTATTGTTCAATACGGATCTGATGGCAAGCCCAAACGGTGTGGGGTGCAATTCGCCAGCATGGGGTTCGCCCTGCGTGTCAGCCGCGTTTCAGACGGGCAACGGCATCGGAGACGGGTGTTTCGCCATTTGTGAGTTCGATGATCTCATTGGTGATTTCCGGCACGTCGATCAGTTCCGCGAGCGTGGCGGCGACATTGCCGCGCGCGACGTCTCCATAGGTGATCGCGCGGCCCGCCATCACTTTGCCATCGCCGTCATCATCTTTCAGCGTGCCAGGGCGCAGGATGACATAGTCGATCCCGCTCTGGGCGAGGGCCGCATCGGCGCGGCGCTTCATGGCCATATAGTGCTCGAAATCATCGCTCGTGTCGCGGTCGCGCCCGGCATCCATGATGACTGAGACGAGATAGATGCGGTTCACGCCTGTGGCGCGCGCCGCCTCGATCAGCTTTTCCGGGCCCTCTCCATCAATCGCGGTTGTCTTGTCCCGGCCGCTGCCGGCGGCGCCTGCGGAGAAGACGGCCGTATCACAGCCCTTCATGGCGCTGGCGAGGTCGTCTGCGGTCATGTCGATGATATTGCCGAGAACGGGCTCGACGCCCTGCTTGTGCAGATCATCTGCCTGTTCAGGTTTGCGGTGCAGGCCTTTGACCGTGTGGCCGGCCTCGACGAGTTTCGGGCTCAGGCGGCTGCCGACGCCGCCCGTGGCGCCGATGAGGAAGATATTGGACATGGAAGTCTCCTGTCAGAATGGGTTCGCCAGACCAACAGGACAGACGGGCAGGAGTTCCGGGCGATCACAGCAAGGTGAGGACGCTTAGTCCTCCGGCAAATCCGGCACGCCGACGACGTGGAAACCAGCGTCGACATGGTGGACTTCACCGGCGACGGAGTGGCCGAGTTCGGAGAGCAGGTAGAGCGCCGCGCCGGCGACGCCTTCCATGCGCGTGTCTTCCTTCAGCAGAGACCAGTCGCGGCCCGTGCCCATAAGGCTCTTGCCGCCGCGAATACCGGCCAGGGAGAGCGTACGCATCGCGCCAGCGGAAATCGCGTTGACGCGGATGCCCTGCGGCCCGAGGTCGCGCGCCGCATAGCGGGTTGCGGCTTCGAGCGCGGCCTTGGCGACGCCCATGACATTGTAGGAGGGCACGGTGCGCTCGGCGCCGAGATAGGTCATGCAGATCATCGCGCCACCATCCGGCATGATTTCGCTGGCGCGGCGGGCACAGTCGATGAAGCTGTAGACCGAAATGTCCATCGCGCGGCGGAAGCCTTCGCGGGTCGTGTTGGCGACCATCGAGCCCTGCA
>NZ_DFME01000141.1:0-8525 GCF_002375605.1 Hyphomonas sp. UBA3601
CGCTTCTCCTCGACCGGCCGGGCCCGCAGGGTCGTGGCGGCAAGGGTCAGGCGTTTCATCAGGACGGGCGCGAAATTCACCTCTGCCGTGAAGCCGTTCATATAGGCGATATTGATGATCCGGCCATCCGGGCGGGAAACCGAGATATTCTTCTGGATGTAATCCCCGCCCACCATGTCGAGCGTGACGTCAACACCGCCATCTTCCTTGACCACTTTCTCGAAATCTTCGGTTTTGTAATTGATCGCGCGATCTGCGCCGAGCTCTCTGGAGAGCGCGCATTTGTCGTCTGATCCGGCGGTTGCGTAGATTTTTGATGCGCCAGCGATCCTGGTCATTTGCAGCGCCATGACGCCGATCCCGCTGGTTCCGCCATGACACAGGAAGGCTTCACCCTTCTGGAAGTGAACCCGGTCGAATACGTTCGCCCACACCGTCATCAGCGCTTCCGGGAAGCAGGCAGCATTTACCATGTCCATGCCGTCTGGAACGGGGAAAAGCGAGCCTTCGTCGACCGCCGCAAACTCGGCATAGCCACCCCCGGCGAGAAGGCCCGCAACCCGGTCGCCGGTGTTGAATCGGCTGGTGCCATCTGACGTTTCCACAACAGTGCCGGAAATTTCCAGACCCATGATGGGGGAGGCGCCGGGGGGCGGCGGATAGGCGCCGCGGCGCTGAACCAGATCTGCCCGATTGAGACCCGAAGCGGCCACTTTGACCAGCACTTCACCCGGCTTCAGGTTTGGTTTCTCAAAATCGCCGAGCTTGAGCGGCGCGCCCTCTTCAACCAGGACGGCTTTCATCATTTCTGTTGCCATGTCGCTTGTGTTTTCCCTTCTGACTCCAGAGTCGCATCTAGGCAGCGTTTCTGCTTTGATAAGGGCTGTAACACGAATTGAAGGGTGACCCCCATGGCCGCATCTGATGAAGAGCCAATTCTAGTCAACACACCACAGACGCTGGAGCAGATGTCGGTGCAGGAATTGCATGAACGTATAGAAGTGCTCCAGGCAGGCATCGCAGCCTGCGAAGCGGAGATCGAGAAGAAGAAGTCGCAGAAATCTGCGGCGGATGCCCTGTTCGGGGGCGGCAATTAAGCGGGTGGAAAGGCTGGATTGATAAAGTCCAAATTTCCACCCCCGCGTATAGAGGTATCATTCATGGCGGCAGACACGTCACCAGACGATCAGCTCGACATCCAGGACGGGTTTACCGGCGGCAAGCTGTTTGACACGGTTTTTGCGCGCGGCATGGCACTCGTTGAAGAAACGGCCTCCTATCTGGACGGTCCGGGTCGCGAGGCTGCGACGACCTTGCCCCGTGAAGCTGGCCTCACCTATTCGGCCTGGAGCATGGAACTGACGACGCGCCTGATGCAGGCGGCGAGTTGGCTGGTGATGCAGAAAGCTGTGCGCGATGGCGAAATGCGTCGCGACGAGGCTGCGGCTCGCAAGTACCGAATCCGCCGCGAAGAGCCGGCCCTGGACGCGGCGGCACAGCAAGGTCTGGGCTTGCCGACGCGGTTCCTGGATCTGGTTGCGCGGTCGGAAGCCTTGTTCGAGCAGATTTGCAGACTGGATGACGCGCTCTATGGCCAGTCCCGCAAACCGATGGCCGCCAATCCCGTGATCGATCAGATCAGCCAATTGCAACGGGCTGCCGAAACCGGCGCGTTTGACCCGTTGATGGTGTGGCACCGCGCCAAATAAAGGCGCACCTTTTCCAATCAGGCTTCTTCGACCCGGTCGGTGGCTGATCCGATCAGCTGGCCGCCCCGGCTGAGTTCCGCGCCCTTGAGGCGGAACCTCATCGGTCGACGATAGAGCGCCTTGAGCGGGGTCCGACGCACGAGCCGGTGAAACGCCAATGACAAGGCGATCGCGATCAGGCCAATCGCCAGGCTGGTAAGGCCGGGCTCTGGCAGGAGGCCACTCCGGACCAGCAGGGTTTGCGCGGCCGTCATGGGCAGGAAATAGGTCAGATAGATCACGAACTGCGCCCGCCCGATATATTGCATGGCCGCGCCATGCCGCGTGTTGGCCAAGCGTGTCGCCAGGGCGATCAGGGCAAACGCGCCAGCAAAGCCGAGCACCAGGCTGATAATGGGCAATGTGGCCGTACCCTGCGCGACCAGGACCGTGTTGATGGCGGCCCAGATGATCAGTGCGACCGGTACATCCGAGAAGCCCTCGGACAAGCGGGCTGCAAACCGGCGGAACAGGATTGCTCCGTGATAGCCTGCGAAGAAGAAGACGAAATACTGCGCGAAAGTATCAATTACGAGCCAACCCGTCTGGATCATGCCGGCCGCATGCGCCGTCTGGAGCAGGGCGGCCACAAGCAGGACTTTCGTCGGTGCGCTACGGCGTGCGAGCCATGTGGTGAGATGAAACAGCGCCAGCATGGGCAGGATCCAAAGCCCCGATGTGGGCTGTGCCAGACCGCTCAGCATTGCGCTCGCAATGACAAGCGGGTTTGACGTGACGTGCGGTGCGTAGAGGATGACGGTCTGGATGATCAGCCAAACGACGTAGAAATAGACGAATCGGAGCACTTTTCGATCGAGAAACGTCGATTTCGATCCGAATAGCGTACGGGGAAGGAACAAGCCGGACATGATGAACAGCGTCGGCAGGATGATGGGAGCTGCCCAGGCGGCGGCAAAGTGCATCCAGTTGGACTGGCCCGTCATGGCGACATACCCGTAGACAGACTGCGCCAGGACCAACCCGATAATGCAAACGCCCTTGGCGTAATCGACCCAATTGATGCGTGTAACAGACATGCAATGCCCCCGAAAACTTCAGGAGCAGCTCTGCAAATTTCACGCCATACGCGAAATCAGCTCGCGGCGTACACTTTCAGGAAGTTTGCGGACTGGGCACTACAAAAGCCCTCCCGCACAGGTGCGCGCATGATCAGAATACGGTGCCAGAGAGGCCCCAGCATTTCTTCAATCGCTTCATCAAGATCGAAATCACGTCGAATCACGCGTTTTCCGGCCAATTCGGCGAGGAGCATGCGCATGGGCATACGAATGTCGCGGTTCATCCAGGCGCGCCACAATTCGCCAGCATCCTTGTCGTCAGCAGCGGCCGTCAAGGCGACCCGCAGAACCGCGTGCCCGGCTCCGGTACGTGCGGCGGCCTCCAATGGCACGATGAGCGTGGTAATCCGTTCTTGCGGATCGCGCCCGCCATCCGGGCTGTCGGGGATCAGGGCCAAAGCCGCATCGACACACATCGCGCCGATTGACGGCCACCATTTGTAGATGGTCTGTTTGGATGCGCTGGCACGTTTGGCGACGCCATCTACGCTGAAGCCGCGCCAGCCATTCTCCGCCATCTCTATGCGTGTTGCGTCCAGAATGGCGGCCTTGGACGCTTCACTGCGCGTCGGCCCCTTCCGGGAAGACTTGCTGGTCTCCGAGGGCGTGGGCATGAACAACTCCAGTTTCTTGAATGCTGCGCTGCACTAGGTACAGCTTTTGTCAGCCAAGCATAAGGGTGAAGTAGTAAACAAACTCCCGTTTCCGCTTGCCGCGACTGCAATATGCACTAGTCAGTGCTACAGAGAAACAGGAGTTGTTGGCATGAATACGGTCGAGGATCTGCTGCAAGGGTATCGCAGCTTCCGGAAGGGAATCTACTCAAAACAGGCTGCATTGTATCGGGAACTGGGCGAAGGCCAGAATCCGCGCATCATGCTGATTGCCTGCGCCGACAGCCGGGCCGAGCCTTCGGACATTTTCAATGCTGCGCCGGGCCAATTGTTCGTCGTCCGTAACGTTGCCAATCTCGTGCCGCCCTATCAGCCGGATGACGGCCTGCACGGCGTGAGCGCCGCCCTCGAATATGCGGTCAACGTGTTGAAGATAGAGCACATCGTGGTGATGGGACATGGCGGATGCGGCGGTGTCGCGGCCTCTTTGGCCGGGGAAGGCACACCGGAAATCGGCGAGTTCGTGACGCCTTGGGTACGCTTGCTGGAAGCGGCACGCGCGCGCGTTGTGGAAAGCGGATCGATCAATCCGCAATTTGCCCTCGAATTGGAAGGTGTGGAAACGTCTCTCGGAAACCTGATGTCGTTTCCATTCGTGAAGCGGGCGGTCGAGGCGGGCGAGTTGGAACTGCACGGCGCCTGGTTTGCGATCAAGCATGGCGAACTGCACTGGCGGAACCCGAAAACCAGCCGGTTTGAGGTGATCGAGCCCTGATTCGCCCCGGAGTGGCGGTCAGTTTCCACTGGTCATAAGCGCTGCGAACAGAGCCGATACCAGCATGGCGGACGCGGCTAGGCGATTGAACCATTTCGTGAAGACGGGCGACTGGAACCGGCGGTTCATGGCGTCTGCAAGCCAAGCATAGAAGGCGAGGCCGAACATTTCGGTGATGGTCACGGTCAGCATGATCAGCAAGGCTTGCTGGACGACCGGCTTGTCCGGATCGAAATAGCTTGGCAGCAACAGGCCGAAGAAGACGAGCGCATTCGGGTTGAGCAATTGCAGGCCAACGCCGCGACCAAACAAATTGGACTTCGCAGGCGCCTGATCTGCGCGGGCGCGAGGCCGGTGCGGGTCTGCGGTGGCCATTGTCCAGGCCAACCAGGCAATGAAGCAGATGCCGGCAATCTTCAGGCCCATCAGCACGAGCGGGGCCTGCGCCGCAAAGGTGGCGATGCCGGTTGCGGCGAGGGAAATCCAGACAAGATTGGCGGCGGATACACCTGCGGCAGGGACCAGCGCGGTCGGCGCGCCATAGCGCAAGGATGCGCTCATCACCATCATGACGGCCGGGCCGGGGGTCAGGCCGCCAGCGAAGAACAGCGCCATCAGCGCGAGCCAGACTGACAGGTCCATTCAGCGCGCCTCCAGCGCGGAAAGGGGAATTCGGGTCAGTTCGACGTTTTCCTTGTTTGCGGTGTAGGCAATGAAGAGGAAGTCGCCTGCGACCCAGCTTTTCGGATAATGATAGCCCGGCCGCTTGTAGAGGCCCTCGGTGCGCAGGGGCTGCAGGTCATCGGCGCCGCGCAGGAGAAAGGCGCGGTCGAACACGTGGCCATCTTCTGACAGCGACAGGACGAGGGGAATGCGCAGTTTGTCGCCTTTTGGCGCGTGAACGAGAAAGGCGGTGCCACCGGGTAAATTGCCCGCGCTTTGCTTCGTGCGTGCATCAGGCATGGCAGTCAGCTGCGGACGACTCCAGCTTTCGCCACGGTCGCAGCTTTCCGATGCAAGCTGGCGAAAGCTCGACGCCTGATCGCGGAAGACCATGACAAGACAGTCGCCGCGTTGAAACAGGCTGGGTTCCAGCTCCCGGCTCATGGGCGGGTCAGAGGGAAGGTTCTCGAACGCGCCAGCCTGCCATCCCGTCAATCCGAGCGGGTCGTCGGTGTAGAAGGGGCGCGCCCGGATACCGGGGCGCACATGGAAGGCGGTGTGAAGGCGGCCGTCATACAGGTGCGGATCCTGCTCGATCACGCCATTCACCGGCATTCCGTCTGCGCCGAGCACGGGGCGGGGCTCGGACCAGGTTTCGCCGTCATGGCTGAGGCGATAGGCGGTGTAGCCGCCGGTGCGTTTGTGGAAGCCTTCCGGCCAGACATTGATGAAGGCGATGAGCGTTTCGCCATCAGTCCACCAGCCGCCGCTGGAGCGGATCTCCTCGCCATCAGACGGTGTGGTCAGGGGACGCGGCGCGCTCCATTGATCGCCATTGTCGTCGCTGACTGAATAGGCAACCCATGTGTCCGGGGCGTCTTCATCGCGGGCCGAGCTTTGCCATTGAACGAAGACGCGGCCCTTGAAGGAGATGGGCACGGCACCGTTGCTGAACTGGTCCGTGCCGGGGCCGGGCCGAAATACGGTGATGGCCTTCGCGCCGGGCAGGGGCGAGAGGCCGAGATCGGGCGCTGAGGCGTCATACAGATCGGCCGCCGGTGCATGCAGCGCCGACGGCCGGTCTTGCAATTGGGTGCAAGCAAAAAGCGGCAGGATCAGGCAAAGTGCGAACAGGCGTTCAAACATTTGCATCCCGCCGCTGCGATCAGGCGCCTTCTGCCTGGCCGCGCTTGACGGCGGCTTCGATCAGTTCGCGGGCTTTCTCGATGCCGTACCAGCCTTCGATCCGGGTCCACTTGCCTTTTTCGAGGTCCTTATAGTGCTCGAAGAAGTGGGCGGTCTTGTCGATCAGGGTCTGCGGCAGATCGTGATAGGTCGCGATCTTGTCGTAGTATGACGTCAGCTTGTTGTGCGGCACGGCGAGGATCTTCTCGTCCGGGCCCTTGTCGTCGGTCATCATCAGAACGCCGACGGGACGGGCGCGCACGACCGAGCCCGGCACCAGTGGACGATTGCCGACAACCATCACGTCGATCGGGTCGCCGTCGAGGCTGAGTGTGTGCGGCACGAAGCCGTAATTACAGGGATAGCGCATCTCGGTGTAGAGATAGCGGTCCACGAACATCGCGCCGGAATCCTTGTCGATCTCGTATTTGATCGGGTCGCCGCCGAGCGGGACCTCGATGAGCACATTGATGTCGTCTGGCGGATTGTCGCCGGTTTTGATTTTGGAAAGGTCCATAAGACGGCTCGCATCTGGCTGGAAGGTTGAAACACGGTGTGGGGTGGCGATGACGCCTGAAACAGATTGCGTCAAGAGTGGCAGTGACGCGGGAGGGTTAATGCAGCTTTTGTGCCCGAATGCTTCCCACTCGCCCAAATGGGGTTACTCTGCCGTCTGGGAGGTACACCAAATGCATTCAACACTTATTCTTTGTAGCGCGGCGCTGGTCATTCTGACCCTGTTGCTGGGCTTTTGGGTTTCGATCACGCGGGGGCGCACCAAGACCATCGCCTATGGCGCAGCGACAGATCCGACGGGGCCGATGATGAAAGCCGAGCGGGCGCATGGAAATGCCGCTGAATATACTGCGCTTCTGGTCGGGCTTTTTGTCATCACCGGCTTTGCCTATGCGGGGCGCGACCTTGGAATCGCCGTGACGAGCCTTGTTGTGGCGATCACCCTGTCTCGTTTTCTGCATGCGCTTGGCTGCCTGGTCTGTGCAACGCTGGAAAAGCCGCATCCGCTTAAAGTCCTGGGTGCGCTCGTCACCTATGTTGGCGGACTGGCGCTGGCGATCATGGTGATTGGAAAAGTGCTTTAGGCGCCCGTCAGTCGCGCTTCAGGGCGTAATTGAAACTGATCGAGAGTCGCGGTTCCTCGCCCATATTGGCGGGGACTTCATGGCGCAGCCAGCTTTCCCACAGGATGGCGTGGCCGACTTCGGGCTCAAGATAGACAAAGCGGCGGCGGTCTTCTGGCGCGTCATCGCGCATTTGCGGCGCGGCCATCATGCGCGACAGGCGCGGGTCTTCCAGTTTCAGCCGAGACGCGCCGTCTGGCGTGGAGACGTAATAGGTTCCTGAAATCACGCTGCCGGGGTGGATATGATTGGAGTGGCCAAAGCCGGGCTCCAGAATGTTCACCCAGATCGCGTCGAGTTCCAGGGTGAAGCCCTCCATGTCCCAGTCGAGTTCCGTCGCAAAGTCAGTCGCGACGGTATCGAGCAAGGCTTTCAGCTCCGCAAATTCCGGGAACCGGTCCGGCAAGTCGTCGAGAGATGCGTAGGATGTGTACCCGCCATAGCCTTCGGTCTCGCACCACGCATTCCCGGCGGCGTCATCCTCGGCCAGCACCCAGCAGACATGTTCGAGCCGTGTCGCCAGATCGCTATCGCCGACGGGCTGGGTCCGCACCAAAGTGGGGAAGAGGGTCTTTGTGGTCATGGGCCGCTCTTTAGGCGGAGCAAGGCGCAAAAGAAAGAGCCCGCCACCTTCTGCAAGGTCGCGGGCTCATCTGCAGAACTTGGCCGCTCTATTCGGCAGGCTTGACGAATTTCAGCGTCATGCGGTCGCTTTCGCCGATTTCGGCATAGGCAGCAGCGTAAAAACCGTCCGGAGTGTTGCCTTCCCGGTCCTGCGTGGCGTTGACCGGGGCCAACGTCCAGACCCCAAACGGGTGATCCGCAGTATCGGCCGGATTGGCATTGATTTCGCTGGCTTCGACAAACTCGAACCCGGCCGCTTCGGCGAGGGATTTGACATAATCCTCATGGACGTAACCCGAAGAGGCCGTCGGGTCCTGTGTGGCCGTTGAAGGCAGGCGATGTTCGACCACGCCCAACACGCCGCCGGGCTTCAGAGCGGCATAGGCGTCCGTGAAAAATTTCTCGGTGTATCCGCCGCTCATCCAATTGTGGAGGTTGCGGAAGGTCAGTACGACATCGGCTGTCCCGGCCTCGGTCAGCGGGCCACTCTCGGCCGAAAAGGCGCTGTATTCGATGGTGCCGAATTTCGGGTCGTCATAATTCGCCTGGAATTCTGCAAGGCGCTCGGCGATTCGGGCGCGACGGTCTTCATCGCCAATATTCGGGTCGAAATAGGCTGCGACCAGTGTGCCACCGCCACTGGCAAGATAGGGCGCGATGACATTTGTGTACCAGCCGCCGCCGCTTTGTCTATCTTG
>NZ_DFME01000141.1:8793-11652 GCF_002375605.1 Hyphomonas sp. UBA3601
TGGGGTTTCGGGGGCGGGCGTCTCTGATGCGGGTGTCTCTGGCTGGCCGCAAGCTGCCAGAACCAGTGCAGACAGGGCGATCATCGGGGTCAATTGCTTCACAGGGTGTCTCCTCAACAGGCCTCTTGAACCTCTCCTTACGCTACCCACATAGATCATGTCACGGTGCCGTAAATCGGGCTGTGACCGGTATCTGTCCCAACGCCGAATTCGGGTTGGTTCTTTTCAGGTGCTGAACATCCATCCGGGCGCTCCCCGAACGGGTTGCCCGCAGTTGCTTGATTTAAGAGGACTGAACACATGAGCAATATCGACCTTACCCCCCTTTACCGTACCGTTGTCGGCTTTGACCGGCTTGCGGGCATGATTGATCAGGCGTCTCGCCTCGACGGGTCACAAGGCTATCCCCCATACAATATCGAACGCGTTGACGAAAACGCCTTCGCCATCGAGATCGCGGTCGCGGGATTTACCGAAGATGACCTCGAGATCGAGACGAAAGAAGGCTTGCTGACTGTGGCCGGCAAGCGCGGCGAGAATGAAGACGGCGAGGGCCGCAACTATCTGCATCGCGGCATTGCCCAGCGCAGCTTTATCCGGCGCTATCAGCTGGCCGACCATGTCATCGTGACCGGTGCCAATCTGCAGCACGGCGTGCTGCGCATCGACCTTATTCGCGAGCTTCCTGAAGAGAAGAAACCTCGCAAGATCGAGATTGGCGCCCCGGCAAAGTCGGAGCCGAAACTGATCGGCAAGAAATCGGCCAGCAACGCGGCCTAAACGCCGAGTTCTGATCAGATAAGAGAACGGCGCGTCCAGAGATGGGCGCGCCGTTTTTTGCATTCAGGCCCAGAAGTGTGGTGCCAGGTTTCCTGCCAGCGTGGCGGCGGCCTTTTCTCGCAGGATTTGCAGTGCAGGCTGGATCGCATCCGTGTCTGACTCTGACTGATAGGCCGCGAACACAGGATAGGCGATGGTCGGGACATCCGGAACTTCGAAAAGGAACCCTTTTGCCAGATGGGTTTCGACCAAGCGCCGAGGCAAATACCCGGCGGCTTCACTGGCGATGAGGAAGGACGGCCCGAAGAATCCCAGGGCGACTGTGGTCCTTGGCTCCATGAGCTTTGGCAGGATCTGGGCGTGCCGGTCACGATACTCTTCGCCCCAGTCGACATAGACATAACGGTCTTCGAATTCGCCCTTTGGATCGGTGGTGACCATGATGAGATCGTCATCCATCAAGTGTTCCACCGCGATATCGGTGCGCAGGCGAGGTTGATGCAGCACTGCGATGTCCAGAAGGCCTTCTGACAAAAGGCGTGACAGGGCAAGGGGCGTGCCGGCCTCCGCCTTGAAGGCGACGTTTGTCATTTGCTCCTGCATCTCCACAAGTGCCTGGGAGAGGAAGCGGGCCCAGAGATTGTACTGCCCACCGAGGATCAGCATATCGTCAAAGGTTTCCGGAATCCCGGCCTGCTGACGACCTTGCTCCCATGCGCGCACAATTGTCCGGGCATATCGTTCGAAATGATAGCCGTGTGATGTCAGCCGGGCGCCGGCTTTCGATCGTGCGAACACTCTTTGTCCGAGGCGATCTTCCAGCGTCCGGATCCGGGCGCTCACCGTGGACTGGGTGACGTGTACCTTGTCCGCCGCACCCTGAAACGTGCCGGTTTCAATGACTGCCAGGAATGTGCGAGCAACTTCAACATCAATCATTCAATATTCCGATTTCAAGCATCGATTAAATTCGTTATTCGAATTCCATGTAACTCCCTATCTAGGCAGCATGTCAGATCAAGGAGAAACGACAATGAAAACCCATCTCATCGCCGGTCTCGCCGCACTCACCCTGCTTGGCGCCTGCGCTTCCGCGGCGGCCGCACCAGCCGTCTCGTCCAACATTTCCATGTCCGATCTCGATCGGAAGGAGCTGAAGCAGTGGAACAAAGCCGAGAAAGACATTCGCAAGGGTGAGAAGCTCATCGCGGAGGGTAACAAGGACCTTGAAAAGGGCGAGGAAATGGTCCGCAAGGCCCGTCAGGCGCTTCGCAAGGGCGAAGACAAGGTCGCCGATGCTGAGGCGGATGTCCGAAAGGGTGAACGCCTTGTCGCGGACGCGCGGAACGTCCAGACGCGGCTTGAAGTGCTCAACCCTGCGCCCGCCGAAACCGGGTCGCCCGAGTCCTGATATAGACAAAACCAAAGAAAACGGCGCGACCACAGGGACGCGCCGTTTTTCTATTTGCGAATTGTCTCTGGCGGCTAGCCGAAGAATTTCGAGCAACCGGCTTCCGACAGGAAGCCTTTGAGAGCGTCGTCGCTGAGCGAAGCGCCGACCGCCTTGCGGACGGAATCATAGGCGCGGGCAGCATAGGTTTGCGTGGTCTGTTCAAAGCTGCCGCCCTCGATGGATGCGGAAACATTCTTGTCACCGCGTTCGGCGGCTTTTGAATTGGCCTTGGCCCAGGGCAGATAGGTTTTCGAGACTTCCTCGGCAAACAGCGGCGTCAGCGTGGGCGCAAGCGCTTCCAGCGACGCGAAAGGCGCGCCCGGTTTGGGATCTTCCATATTCTCGATCCAGGCAACCACAAAGGGGGCGTGCTTCTTGAGCCATTCGGCCGGGGTCTTGTCCATCATCATCTGTTGGAACTGCGCGGCGAGGGCGAAATCGGCCGCGGACGGACGACCGCCGAAGATGTAGAGTTGCTCGGTCAAATGCGCGTTGAGAAGCGTTGCAAAGCGTTCGAACGAGGCTTTCAGCATGTCTGCATTTGCGCTGTCGGCGCCAACCAGATTCAGACGGTCGGCCATGCGTTCGGCAATTTGCTTCTGGGCCTTCTTGTAGGCGCGGGGGCG
>NZ_DFME01000141.1:11795-15411 GCF_002375605.1 Hyphomonas sp. UBA3601
AGGAACATGATCTTGTTCAGCCATTCATCCGCATAGTCTTCAAGGATCAGCGCAAGGGTCGACGTGGCAACGTCGTCCGGAACGGCCGTAGGCTCCGGATGGTCTTCCTCAAGGGCGGAAATGATTGCCGTGGAATCCTGATTGGCCGATCGCGAAGGGGAGACCAGCAGCGGCACAGAGGCCACGCGCGCCAATGCCTGGAATTCTTCCTCATTCTCGCGTGAGCGGGATACCCAGTCGAAATCAATATTCTTGTAGCGCAGGAACGACCGCACTTTCTGGGAATAGGGCGAGGTATCTGCGCCGAAGAGGCGATAATCGGACATGGGCATACGGCTTTCATTGTGTTTGGCCCTGTCTGTAGGCATTTCAGCACGCACTGCCAAGGAGCGTTTGCCGCAGCTGGTGATAATGGGTATGCGCTCGGTCAGAACTTGTTGGACATTGAAAGGAGCGGCAGATGCGGATCATGCACGTGATGGCGGGCGCCCAGGAAGGCGGCGCAGAGAACATCATGCTGGAATCCGTGCTGGCACTGGCAGAAGCCGGTCTGACCCAGCATGTGGTCACACGACCGGACAACCAGTTCCGCGTCCAGAAATTCCGTGAAGCCGGCATCGGGGTGGATGTGGCCGCGTTCAACAATACGTGGCCCTTCCCGACGCGGCGCGTGATTGGCGACGCGATCAAGGTCTTCAAGCCGGATGTTATCGAGTACTGGATGGGCCGCGCCGGGCAATATGCGCCGAAGGAATACCGCAATCGTTCGATTGGTTGGTATGGTGGCTATTACAAACTTGCGCGCTTCGTGAATTGCGAATGGCATGTCGGCCTGACCATCGATTTGCTGCGTCACATCCGCGAACAAGGTGTCCCGGACGATCGCTCTGCCATCGTTCACACCTATGCTGATTTTGAAGGCACTGATCCGGCCAGCCGCGCGGCGCTGGATACGCCCGAAGATGCGCCCGTTGCGCTCGCGCTGGCGCGCCTGCATGAGAAGAAGGGTCTCGACACGTTGCTGGATGCCACGGCCAAAGTGCCAGGCCTGTATGTCTGGATCGCGGGCGATGGCCCGATTGAGGCAGAGTTGAAGGCGCAGTGTACCAAACTTGGGCTGGATGATCGGGTTCGCTTCCTGGGCTGGCGCAATGATCGCGGCGCGCTGCTCGCGGCCTGCGATGTGGTGGCCTTCCCGTCCCGCTACGAGCCGTTCGGCACGGTGACCGTCGACGCATGGGCAGCGTCCCGTCCGCTGGTTGCGGCAGATGCGGTTGGCCCGGCAGCCTATGTGAAGAATGAAGTGAACGGGCTGTTGATTCCGAAAAATGATGTCGATGCGCTCGCCACGGCGCTCAGCCGGGTGATCTCGGACAAGGCGCTCGCGGCAAAGCTGGTCGAAGGTGGCCGAGCCTCATATGAGCAGCAGTTCAACAAGGCCGCGTTCCAGCGCGATTCCGTGGCGCTGTATGAAAAGATCATCGCGCATGCCGGGCCATTCACTGGCTAGAGCAGGCTTGCGAAGAATTTTCGGTAAAGTCGGCGGCTCTCGCGCTGGCCAAGCCCGATCCGGACTTCAATTCCAGCGTCCCTGAGGGCGCGGATGCCCCCATTGGCGACCGGGTGTGGGTCGTCTATGGCGCAGACGACGCGGGCGATGCCGGCCTCCAGCAATTTCACGGAGCAGGATTTTCCGCCCTGGGATCGCTCGCGGCATGGCTCCAGTGTGACATAGGCGGTGCCACTTCGCGCAGCGGCTCCGGCCTCGTCCAGCGCGACCTCCTCGGCATGGGGACGCCCGCCCAGACCGGTTACCCCCGCGCCGACGACATGCCCGTCAGAGTTCAGGATGATACACCCAACCGACGGGTTTATCCCGGTGAGGCCGTTGTTGAGCCGAGCCAGGCTGTGGGCCCGTCCCATCATGCGCCGGTCGCGCCGTCGGGACGGGCGAAAGCTCATGGCAGTTCAGGAAGCGGCTTGCTGCGATCAGAGTCCAAGTAGCGAACGGAGACTGGCTTGAGCGTGTCATCCAGATCAATGTAGAGCGGATTACCGGTTGGAATCTCGATCCCGGTAATGGACTCATCCGGCACCCGGAACAGATGTTTCACCAGGGCGCGCAGGGAGTTGCCATGTGCTGCAATGACGACGTCCGTTCCGGATTTGAGCACGGGTGTGATCGCTTCTTCCCAATAGGGCAGCACACGTTCCAGTGTCAGCTTCAGACTTTCGGTGTTCGGGATATCAATGCCCTTGTAGCGGGGGTCGCCTGCCAGATCGAACTCGCTGCCAGCTTCCATCGGCGGTGGGGGAATGTCGTAGGAGCGGCGCCAGATATGAACCTGATCTTCGCCATGTTTGTCGGCAGTCTCTGCCTTGTTGAGACCGGTCAGGCCACCATAGTGGCGCTCATTCAGGCGCCAATGCTTGGTCACCGGCATCCATACGCGGTCCATCTCCGTCAGGGCGATCCAGAGCGTACGGATGGCGCGGGTCTGAACGCTGGTGAACGCGGCGCGGAAATCGGCGTCGCAGGCTTTCAGCATTTCACCGGACTTTTTGGCTTCGGCTTCGCCCTTCTCGGTCAGGTCGGCATCCCACCAGCCGGTGAACCGGTTTTGCAGGTTCCATTCGGATTGGCCGTGGCGGACAAGCGCTAATCTGGGCATGAAAAATTCCTTTTTGGTCTGTTGCGGGCCCTTTTCAGCGTAAAAGGGTCCGGGTTCAAGCTTCCATCGCCCGGATCAGCTCTGAAAATGCGAGCGTGACATGGTAGCCGGTGGACGCTGGCATGTTGGTTGAGACGATGTGGCCATCGCCATCATACTGGTCGATCCACCCGCCTTCCGGGGTGAGATATTCGTCCATGAGGATGTCGAAGCTCTGGCAGGCCGCGGCAGCGATGGCGTCGTCATCAGTCAGATTCAGCATTGCCAGATGCGCCTTGAGCGCTTCGGTCTGCGACCAGGTGCGTCGCCCCGCATTGTGGGGTGCGCCATCGCGGGTGACTTCCAGAATGGCCCGCCCGTCTGGATCCAGCGTGCTGGTGGCAAAGCTGTACAAGCGACCGGCAATGGGCGGAATTGGCTGGTCGGTTGCGCGGGCGTGCTGGCTCAATAGCCAGATCCACTCGAACTGGTGACCCGGCTCGACAATGCGCGCGGCATCGCCTGCGCCTTCTGCCCAGTCCGGGGCAAAAAATTCTCCCAGCAGGCCGCCGGGGCCTGCGGTGAATTTTGCTTGAAACAGGGAGATGAGTTCGCTGGCGCGGGTGAGATGGTCCCCTTCAGGGTCGGCCCGGTGCAGGGCCAGGCACGCTTCCAGCAAATGCATATGCGGATTTTGGCTGCGCTGGGATGGCGGCGGCAAGCTTTCGGCATAGCCGCCATTGATCCGGTCTTTCATCCGCCCGTCCAGCGCATCCAGCAGCGCCCTTGCCGAAGCGATCGCGCCGCTTCCGTCGTCCAGAGCTTCACTGGCCACGGCGAGCGCGTAGAGCGTGAAGGCGAGATCATACGTGTCGGGCGTATCGTCGACATATTCGTGGCTATCTGCGTTGAGCGTGCGACCCACGAGGCCATCTTCCCGCCGAGCCGTACCGCTGAGGGTGCGC
>NZ_DFME01000141.1:15510-20939 GCF_002375605.1 Hyphomonas sp. UBA3601
GAGCCGTACCGCTGAGGGTGCGCGCGCCATGATGAACCAGATCAAGTGATATGTCTGGTTTCCAGCCGAGCAGGGCGGCCTGCGCGAAGACATAGGTTTGCCGGGCCTGCACGCGAATGCGTGTGATCTCGTCTTGTACCGGCGCGTGATCCAGAGACAGTGTTTCTCGAAACAGGCCAGACTCGCCGATTCCGCGCTCGCTCCAAAGGGGGAAGCACGCTTCAAAAAGCCAGTGACGAGCTTCCTTGGCTCGCCGCCTCAATGCCGCTTTCGACATGGAACTCGCCCCCGTTAATTGCATGCATGGCAGCGTCTACGGCTCGCCAAACCGCCCAGCTTCCTGCTAACAGGAGTGCCAGTCCTTGGCTAGCGGGTGCCACCGCCGAACTGTGAAAGAGCTCCTCGTTCATGAAAGACCGGATCTTCTTCCCTCTGGCCTTCCTGCTGGTGGTCGGCATGGTTGTGCTGGCCATCTGGCCCGCTATTGGCCGCTTGCCGGATGGCCCCATAACGGGCGATGGCACCAATTATGATCGCGTCACGGTCAGCGGGCAATTTCTGAACAAGATTCTTGCCGGCGGCGACGCCACGACCGAGCTCGTGCGCAATCGGGGCGACGACTATTTGCTCTATATCGAAGCCCAGGCCGGCTTGCTTGGGCCCGAGCCCGAAGACGGCCCGCATTTCCGCCTCGCCAGTGATCTTGAAGTGCAATTCTCGGGGCGCCGCGTTCGCTGCACCGTCCGCATGCGTCCGGCAGATCAACGCGGCGCCATGCAGGCCAAGGTGAACTATTCCGTGGGTCGGGAAGGCGATTCCGGCTGGCAGGTTTTTGACCTTGTTTCGGGTTTTGAGAATTTCAGTTTCGAATATGTCGTTCCGGAACATATTGGAGATCAGGGCTTCGATTATTTTGCCATACGTCCGGTTGTGCCTGAAAAGTCACGAGCCCTTCTGGTCGAAAGTGTCACCTTCGAGCGCATTGAATAAGCCGTTCGCATGACAGAGTGCCGCGCTTGGCAGCGACGTTTGACGATTTAAGTTGATAAGGGTGGGCGGAATTTGTCGCTTTGCCCAGATACCTGACAAGATTTGTCTTTCATGGAGATACCATGCGCAAGATTTTCGCTCCGCTCAGCTTTTTGGCCCTCGCGGCCTGTGGAACACAAACACCAACGGAGACTCCCTTGGCAGACACACTTCCCCCACCCCAGGTTTCTGAGGCAACTGCAGAAGACCCCTATCTCTGGCTGGAAGAAGTTGAAGGTGAGGCAGCGCTTGACTGGGTGCGCAATCAGAATGACCGCTCGCTGAAAGAGCTGAAGGCAGATCCTGATTATGCGGGATATGAGGCGGCCGCGATCGAGGCGCTGACCTCGGCAGAGCGTATTCCCTACGGATCAATTCGTGACGGGATGGTCTACAATTTCTGGCAGGACGAAACGCATGTGCGCGGTCTGTGGCGTCGGACAACGCTGGAAAGTTATGCCAGTGACACGCCGGAGTGGGAAACCATTCTCGATTTCGACAAGCTTGCGGAAGAAGAAGGCAAGAACTGGGTCTACAAGGGCGCAGACTGTTTCCGGCCCAAGGGCAGCGATATTGGCTACAAATGCATGATCTCCCTGTCGAATGGCGGCAAGGACGCGATTGTCCGCCGCGAATTCGATCTTGCGACCAAGCAATTCGTTGATGACGGCTTCGTCACGCCAGAGGCCAAGCAGGGCGGTGCCTGGGCCAGCCCTGACACTTTGTTGATCGCAACCGATTGGGGCGAGGAAACACTGACCGCGTCCGGCTATCCTTTCATCGTGAAACGCTGGGACCGCGGTACGCCACTGGACGCCGCCGAAGAGGTGATCCGCGGCGAGGGGGATGATGTCGGCGTCTGGCCAATGACGCTGGAGCTTGAGGATGGGCGCATTCTGCAGGGCGCGGCTCAGGCCGACACGTTCTTCACGACACGCTACTGGTGGTTCCCCGATGGAGAGAGCGAGCCGGTGCAGTGGCCTATCCCGCCAAAGTCTTCACCAGAAGGAATCCATGAAGGCCGATTGCTTGTTTCTTTGAAGCAGGATTGGACTCCGACGGGTCAGGAAACGACATTCAAATCCGGTGATCTGGTCGCCTTCGATGTCGAGACCTTCATGGAGACCCGCGCATTGCCGCCGGTTTCACTTGTGTTTCACCCGAGCGAAACGCAGGCCTTGAAAGGCGTGTCCACTGCAAAGGGCGCCCTGCTTCTGGGGGTAGGTGATACGGCGGTTGGCAAGGTCATGCGCGCCACCGCGAGCGATGCCGGCTGGATGCTGGAACCCATTTCCCTTCCCGGCACGGGCCAGGCCAGCGTCGCATTTGCCAGCGACGAAGAGGATACGGTCTTCATCAACTATGAGGATTTCCTGACGCCAGATTCGCTGCTCTCCTACAGTGCCTCGACGGGGGACGTAAAAACCCTCAAGAGTCTGCCGCCGAAATTTGATGCAACAGGCCTGAGTGTCACGCAGCATTTTGCGACGTCGAAGGACGGCACGCGCGTGCCTTATTTCCTCGTAAGCAAAG
This sequence comes from Hyphomonas sp. UBA3601, assembly GCF_002375605.1. Lineage (NCBI taxonomy): Bacteria > Pseudomonadati > Pseudomonadota > Alphaproteobacteria > Hyphomonadales > Hyphomonadaceae > Hyphomonas > Hyphomonas sp. UBA3601. Next base: position 18,073 of record NZ_DFME01000141.1, read on the forward strand.
CAGATCTGCCGCTCGACGGTTCCACGCCGACGCTTCTATACGGGTATGGCGGGTTCCAGGTCTCGCTGAATCCGTCCTACAGCGCTGTCACAGGTCGTCTGTGGCTGGAACAGGGGGGTGCTTATGTGTTGGCGAACATCCGCGGCGGGGGCGAGTTCGGCCCCGAGTGGCATCAGGCTGGCCTGAAGCAGAATCGCAAGCGAATCTATGATGACTTCATTTCGGTCGGTGAGGACCTGATTGAACGAGGCGTTACATCACCGGAGCATCTCGGCATCATGGGTGGCTCAAATGGTGGCCTGCTCATGGGCGTCATGCTGAACCAGCGGCCAGACCTCTGGAACGCGGTCGTCGTGCAGGTGCCGCTGCTCGACATGATGCGTTACCACTTATTGCTGGCAGGCGCGTCGTGGGTAGATGAATACGGATCGCCGGAAGTGCCGGACGAACGGGCTTTTCTTGAGACGATTTCGCCCTACCAGAACTTTGATGCCACGAAGGACTATCCGGTGCCCTTCTTCGTTACCTCGACCAAGGATGATCGCGTCCATCCCGGTCACGCGCGCAAGATGGCCGCGAAGTTTGAGGCGGCGGGCCTGCCATTCTACTATTATGAGAACATTGATGGCGGGCATTCGGCAGCGGCGAACCAGAAGGAGCGCGCCAAGCGGTCTGCTCTGGAATTCACCTACCTGACCAAGCGGCTAGGCCGGACAAATTGACAAGAAGGTTCCAAATAGGAACTTTTATCGGGTCTGAAAATAGAACTGGAACTCCTGACTTCGGTTTTTCTTGCCTCGATCAGTCTCCGGCCTAATGATCTAAATCATGAACCTTGCGGAGCCGCCCCCGGAAAATGACGTTGTTCGCCTGGATACGCTCACGGCGGACCATAAAGAGGTCGTGCTGGCGACTCCGGTGGCTGAATCCATGTGGCAGTGGATGCCCGTAATGCCCACTGGCACCAGCCTCGAAGCGTATATGGACCATAGTCTGGACATGAAAGGGACGGACGCCTTCCATCCTTTCTATGTGGTCGACAAGGCGACAGGTGAGTTTGCGGGTCTTGCCGCATTCGAGCGGGTGTCGCGCACGCATCGCCGGCTCGAAATCGGCTTTGTCTGGCATCCAGAGAAGTATCGCGGCACAGCCATTGTGCCCGCAACGCAACTGGCGCTTCTGACTCGCGCCCATGAGGCGCGCTTCCGGCGAATTTCGTATTTCGTACCGGAACAGAATGAGCGCGCCATTCGTGCCTTCAGCAAAATGGGCGCCCAGCGCGAGGGCTTGATCCGGAACTACATGCGTACGGCCGGGGGCACATGGGCCAATATGGTTGTCCTCAGCCTGGTCGGAGACGAGATCAAGGCGGCGATTGCCGTGTTGCGAGACCGGGTGCGCGCGCTTCAGCTCGCTTGACGCCGCGGCTCCCGCATGCTTTAGGCGCGCCAACATCTGCGCAAATTTGAAAAGCGCGCTTTGACTGATCCATGAGGTCAGCGAGGCCCCCCGCCCGGCGAAGTGTCGCTCAGCGGGGCTCTTCTGCTTTGTGCAATGGGTTTGATCGCCTATGTCAGACACATCTGGCAAACGGCAAAGGAGCGACAAAGATGTTCGACACGCTGAGCGAACGCCTTGGAGGAATTTTCGACGGCCTGACCGGTCGCGGTGCACTGTCCGAAAAGGACGTGAACGCGGCCCTGCGCGAGATTCGGGTCGCCTTGCTTGAGGCGGACGTCGCCCTGCCTGTCGTGAAGGATTTCATCGACAGCGTGCGCGCCCGCGCGGTGGGCGAGGAAGTCATTCGTTCGGTCAAGCCCGGTCAGCAAGTCATCAAGATTGTTTATGACGGCCTTGTCGAGATGCTCGGCGGCGAAGAGGCCGATACCAGCCTGCGCATCGACAGCCCGCCGGCCATTATCATGATGGCTGGTCTGCAAGGCTCCGGTAAGACGACCACGACCGGCAAGCTCGCCAAGCGCCTGTCGGAAAAGGAACGCAAGCGCGTCCTGCTCGCCTCGCTTGATACGCGCCGTCCGGCCGCGATGGAACAGCTCGCGATCCTTGCCGACCAGTGCAACGAAAATGTCAGCGCCCTGCCGATCATTCAGGGCCAGTTGCCGGCTGATATTGCCCGTCGCGCCCTGAACGCCGCGAAGATCAGCGGCTATGACGTCCTCATCCTCGATACGGCCGGTCGCACGACGATCGACGAGCAGATGATGAATGAAGTGGCGGAGATCGCGCAGATCGCGAACCCGTCTGAAACGCTGCTCGTGGCTGATGCCCTGACGGGCCAGGACGCTGTTGAAACCGCCAGCCGCTTCCACGCTCGCCTGCCGCTGACCGGCCTTGTCCTGACACGGATGGATGGCGATGGCCGCGGCGGCGCGGCGCTTTCCATGCGCGCCGTTACGAGTCTGCCGATCAAGTTCATGGGCGTCGGCGAAAAGCTCGATGGCCTTGATGCCTTCGATGCCAAGCGCGTGGCTGGCCGGATTCTCGGACAGGGCGACATTGTCTCGCTGGTCGAAAAGGCCGCCGAGCAGATGGACGCCGAAAAGGCCGAGCGCATGGCGGAGAAACTCCGCAAGGGCGAATTCGACCTTGAGGACATGGCCGACCAGTTCCGCCAGATGCAGCGCATGGGCGGTCTTGGCGGCCTGATGGGCATGTTGCCCGGCGCGCGCAAGGCAAAGGCCGCGATGGATTCGGCCAATCTCGACGACAATGTGCTGAAGCGCCAGGAAGCGATCATTCTGTCCATGACGCGCAAGGAGCGTCGCAAACCGGCCATCCTGAATGCGTCTCGCCGCAAGCGGATTGCCGCTGGCGCTGGCGTGACCGTGCAAGAGGTCAACAAGGTG
>NZ_DFME01000141.1:21134-27664 GCF_002375605.1 Hyphomonas sp. UBA3601
GACCTTGCCAAGATGGGCGGCGGGGCAGGCGGCTTGCCCGGTCTTGGTGGCGGTGGACTGCCACCGGGCATGGGCGGTCTTCCCGGCCTCGGCGGAGGGAAAAAGAAATGACCAATGAGCAAAGCGACGCCTTCGCCCTGCTGCAGCTGACCAAGCTGCGCTCCAGTATCGACAATCTGGATGCGATCATCATCCACACCCTGGCCGAGCGCTTCAAGGCGACGCAGGAAGTCGGCAAGCTGAAAGCCGTGCACAATATGCCGCCTGCGGACAAGGACCGCGAGGCCAGACAGATCGACCGCCTGCGCCAGTTGGCACAGGAAAGCGGGCTCGATCCTGCCTTCGCCGAGAAACTACTGAATTTCATCGTGGCGGAAGTCATCCGCCATCATGAGCACATTCGCGGTCTTGAGACCGACGACTGAATTACCACCCCGAGACGCCAGACTTACAGGAGATACACATATGGCCCTCAAGATTCGACTCGCCCGTGGCGGGTCCAAGAAACGCCCTTTCTATTCCGTGGTCATCGCGGATGCCCGCGCACCGCGCGACGGTCGTTTCGTCGAGAAAATCGGTTCCTACGATCCGCGCCTTCCGAAAGATTCGGAATTCCGCGTCCAGATCGACGCCGAGAAAGCGTCCGAATGGCTCCGCAAGGGTGCCCAGCCGACCGAACGCGTTGCACGCTTCCTGTCCAAGATCGAACTGGACGGCAAGCCGCTCGTAGAATGGGCGCATGGCAACAACCCGAACAAGGGTGAGCCAGGCAAGAAAGCTCAGGAACGCGCTGAAGAGAAAGCCGAAAAGGCAAAAGCGGCGGCTGAAGCTGCTGCGGCTCCGGCTGAAGAAGAAGCTCCGGCCGCTGAAGAAGCGCCCGCTGAGGAAGCTGCTTCGGAATAGGACTGGCTTGCCAGTCTCGGGATATGGCCGGTGCCCTGCGGGGTGCCGGCCTTTTTCGTGGACGCAAGGCCTGAGGCTGAATGCCGGGTAACAGGGAACCAAATCACCGTTCAGGTCGCTTTCTCTAGAAAGAACACGACACGAGAGGAGATCCGAGATGTCCAAGGCTAAACTTTTCAGAACTCTGCCCTTTGCTGCACTCGGAATTGCGGCGCTCGCCCTTCCTGCCAGCGCAGACCGGGGTCGCTATCATGATACGTCATATCGTGGCGGTGGGAATGGCGTGGTGCTTCACGCTGATTCCGGCTTTTCCGGCGAAGGCCTTCGCATTCAGGGCGCCGAGCCGGACCTTGCCCGCCTGCGCTTCAATGACCGAGCCTCGTCGATTACCATTCGCGCTGGCGCATGGGAACTGTGTACGGACGCCCATTTCAGGGGGCGGTGCGAAATCGTCGATGCGAGCACAGGTCGCCTGAACGCATATCGCCTCAATGACAATGTTTCCTCCCTTCGTCCTGTCGCCTATCGCGACCGGCCGGGGAAAGGCCGTCGCGGAGGAGGGTATGGTGACCTTGTTCTGTTCCAGGATTCTGCCCAGCGCGGGCAGGCCATCGAAATCAGCCACGATGTGCCGGATCTCGGCCAGTATCGTTTCAATGACCGCGCAAGCTCCTTCCTCGTGACGGGCGGCAGTTGGCTGGTCTGCGAGCATGCGAACTATCGGGGGCGGTGCGAAGTGTTGCAGGGCGGCGCGGGTGATTTGAAGCCAATCCGCATGAACGACAATATTTCCTCCATCCGCGCCTATGACGGCTGGCGCTGATACGGCGCTTGCCCGCTTGCGCTCTGCCAATCGGCCGTTAGAGAAGCGGCATGAGCGCGAAATCAAATACTGAGAGACAGATCGTCGTGGGCGTTATCAAGGGTGCGCACGGCGTACGCGGTGATGTGCGAGTGAAAAGCTTCACCGCCGACCCGGATGATGTGTTCACCTATGGTGCGCTGACTGATGAAGCCGGGAAGCCCGTGCTGACGCCGCAATCGGCCCGGCCCGGCAAGGACCATTTCATTGTGCGTCCCAAGGAACAGAAGCAAAAAGAAGAATGGGACGCGATGCGTGGCACGCTATTGCATGTCCCGCGCGCGAAACTTCCGGAAACAGATGACGACGAGTTCTACATCGAGGACCTTGTCGGTCTTCAGGTGTTCGCGGGCGGGAATGAGCCTGCGGGCACCGTGAAAGCTGTGCAGAATTTCGGCGCAGATGATTTGCTCGAAATCCGTTTGGCGGACCGGGGCGATACGGTTCTCGTGCCCTTCACGCTGGCCGACGTGCCGACCGTGGACCTTGCCACATCCCGCATCATCATTCCGGATCTCGCCGAATGGACGGCGCCCGGGGACGAGGCTGAATCCACTGATTGACCCATGTTGCCGCTTGTTCAGACGCCACCTGTCATAAAGGGTAGTTTAAGAACGAGGTAACTGCCCATGTTTGCCAGATTAATCCGCTTCGGCGCTGCTCTTGCCCTTCCGCTAACTGTAGTGGGCGCTGCAGCCGCGCAGTATGAAGGCAATGAACAACCGGCGGGCCTGATGTTGTTCAGCGGCGAGGATTTTCGCGGGGAAGTGCGGGAAGTCTTCGATTCCGTCTATTCTCTGAACGACTATTATTTCAATGATCGCGCGCAATCCGTTGCGGTCCTGTCCGGCGCCTGGGAGCTGTGCGAGCATAGCGACTTCACCGGCCGCTGTGTCTTCATCCGTGGCGATGTCCAGGACCTCGACTGGTACGGCCTTGATCGCGAACTAACGTCGGTGCGCCCGATTTACGAGTATACCGAAGCCGAGCACGGCTTGATGTTCACCCGCGATCAGTCGGGCTATATCCGCTATGCTGACAATGCCCGTTACGGGTACGACAATTACTCACACGGCTATGGCACCAGCACGAGTGTCAGCGTCTACCATTATGGCTATTCGCCGAGCTATCGATCCCACGGTTATTACAGTCCGCGTCTCGGCCACGGCCCCTATGGCTTCGGCTGGACGCGTCATGGCGCGAATCCGCACTATGGGCGTCATTACCGCAAGCAACAGCGCCCGCTGAGAGGGCATTATGGCGCGCGCAATGGCGCGGTGACGCTCTACACGGATTCCTATGAACGCGGTGCCTCGCTTGGCCTCAACAAGGGCGTTTCCGACCTCAGTCGCTATCGCTTCAATGACAATATATCGTCGCTGCAAATCCGTTCTGGCAAATGGGAAGTTTGCGAGCATGCGAACTATAAAGGGCGCTGTCAGATCGTCGATGCCTCGACGGACCGGCTGAATGGTATTCGTCTGAATGACAACATCTCGTCCATTCGGCCGGTGGGTGACAGCCCGCGCGGCGGCCGGGGAGATGGTCAACGCGGAGATCGCGGTGGCCGAAATGATGGGGGTCACGCAGACCGCGGTCGCCGGGATGATGGCCGGAATGGCAATCGTGGCGGCGGACGAAATGGAAATGTGCAGACAGTAGCGCCGACAGCGGCAAACCCGCTTGCGGGCGGGCCGAAGGCGCGGGACGTGACTCAGCAACGTCGCCCACACGCTCTGCCAGGTCGCCCGCAACGTGCCAATATTGGCTCTGAAGACCGTCCGCGTCCTAATGTGCGGACCATTCAGCCCAACCGTTCGACCACCCAGAGACCGCAGACGCGCCAGGTGCAACCGGCGGCAACGCAGCGCAACCGCGCGCAAACCGAGCGCCGGCCCACAGCCACGCCGCGGCCCAGGCAAAAAGTGGACATGAATACTTCGCGGCCCAAGGCGCTGAGGAACACTCAAACGCAACGCCGTGAGGTGCAGCAGCGCCCTCAAACTCAGACGCGCCAGCAAAAGACGATCCGTCCCCAACAGCAGACCAGACAACAGGTGAGGCAACCGGCGCGCCCGCAAGTCCGTCCTGCCCCGCAGACGCGCAAACAGGCACAGCCGCAACGGCAAGCCCGGCCACAGGCTCAGCGCCAACCGGCTCGGGTAAAGCCGCAGCAACGGTCCACGCCGCGTCCGCAACCGCAACGGTCAAATAATATGCCGAAAGCCCTGCGCAATCGGGGTGGAGAAGTTCACAAGGACTAGGGGTGTTGCGGCTCAGTTCGCGCGCGGGTCGTGCCATTCGCGCGCGATGCCGTATCCGCCCCGGCGGATCAGCCAGAACATGCCGATCAGGTCAAAGATGCCTGCGCCAAGCCTGCCGAGGAATCCGTATTTGGATTCTCCCGCCAGTCGCTTGCGATCATTCACGCGCTCTTCGCGCACATCCCAGCCTGCGCGCTTGATCAGGGCGGGCAGGAAGCGGTGCATCGAGGCAAAGAAGGGCAGATCGCGAAAAGCTTCGGTCCGGATCAGTTTCCATCCGCATCCGGTATCCGTCGCATCATCCTGAAGCACGAAGCGGCGTACCCCATTGGCGACGCGGGACTGTACCCATTTGAATCCGGAATCATTCCGGCTGTTGCGCTTGCCTGCAATGATGCCGAGGCTTGGGGATGCGCCCGGCACAATGATCTCTTTCCAGAGACGGGCCGTATCCGCCGGATCGTTCTGCCCGTCCCCGTCAAGCAATTGTACCCACTGGCCGCGCACAGATTTGAGCCCGGTGAACAGTGCGGCGGACTTCCCCTTGCGCGCGACATGATTGAACACGACCACGGTATCGGGATGCTTCGCCATCGCTTCGGCAAGTTCCTGCTCTGTCGCGTCGGACGAGCAATCATTCACGCACACAATCTCGAAACTGATCCCCGCCAGCTGCTCATGGATCTCGTCGATCACGGGGTGCACATTACCCTCTTCATTGAAGAACGGGATCAGGACGGAGAGGGCGGGGCTTTGGGGCATAGGTCTGGAGTAGAGGCTGGCGCCTTGGCGGTCCAGTCTCATTTGCCCGCTGAAGCTGCACGCTGGCGCAGGGCGGTTTCGGCCTGGACATCGCCGGCCATGGCGCGGTCCTTCAGTTCGGCGGCGGACATGGCCTTGTAGGCCTCCGGCACTTTCCGGTTCGATGCGGTACGGGGTTTCTGTCCAAGGAAGGCTGCCACCGATGCGATGATGCCCATGTCACAAAACTCCCGGTTGGAACGTCATGAAACGAGTATGCCAATTGCCAGCCGGTTACGATAGGTGCAACAGGCGACCAAGCAGGAGAGCGCGGCATGGATATTTATCACGTCTGGTTTGACCTGAAGCCCGGAACGGACGAGCGTGCCTTCGCCAAGGCGCTACCGGCGTTTCTGGATCATATGAAGTCAGACGGCCGGATCGAATCCTGGCGCATGATGCGCTGCAAGCTGGGCCTGCGGCCGGACGATGTGCGCGAGTTCCACATCATGATCGAGACGCGCGACCTCGCCCAGCTCGACACCGCTTTTCGCGCCGCCGCCGCGCGGTCCGGTGAAACCGATACGCTGCACTTCAGCGCGAATGCCATGGTGACCAACATCAAGTTCGGCCTGTTCCGCGACTGGCCGGATTGGGATGGGGCCGCCTAGGGCGCTTCCATCTTGTCGAGCCACCATTGATTGTACTGCCAGATGGCCTTCTCAAGTGGAGAGAGGCGGCCTTGCCGTGTCATCGGCGCGTTGAGGCCCTGCCAGACAAGATCATTCGCGCCGATATCCTCGTGATGGATCGCCGAGACCATCAGGGCCATGCCTTCCGCAATCTCGTCAAAGCCTTCCATCTCGCTGTAAGCGGCTGGAACGCAAATATGGATCTTCAGGTGCAACTTGCCGGCGCCTTGCGGAAAGACCTGGTACCAGGTGACGACACTGCCCTGAATGCCCAGCAGGAAGTGCGGAAAGATGGCGGTCGCGAACAGGTCGCGCGCCTGCCAGTCTTCAAGACCTTCAAGCGGGGGCAGGCCAGGCGGCAGTTCCTCATGGGCCGCTGGCATGTGCAGGATGGACCACGGGCCGTCATTGTCCGGCGCGCGGGAGTCGCGGGCATGATAGGCGGGCTCGAACGTCTCGGAATGCGTGGCGATGTGATGGTAAGCTTCCATGAAATTCTCCACAAGCACTTTCCAGTTCCACTCGCTGTCGAATTCGAGCGTGTGAACGACCTTCATGTCGGCGAGGCGGAAGTTCTCGAAATACTTGCGAAACGTCTCGACCGGCGGGGTGAAGGGCGCTGCGTCGGGGTCGAAATTGGCGAGGACAAAGCCCTCCCAGATTTCCGTGCGGAGCTGGGGCAGCCGGCAATTGGATTCAGCAAACTCCTCTGCGCCATTCATCAGGGGCGCCCGGACAAGCTGGCCCGACGTGTCATAGCTCCAAGCGTGGTAGGGGCATGTGAATAGCTTGCGATTGCCGTTTCCGTCTGCCAGCAGGGCTGCGCGGTGCAGACATGTGCGCGACATGACACGGACTTCGCCATCATGTCCGTGAACCACCATGACCGGTTGGCCGAACAGGTCGAGCGAAACGAAATCGCCCGGCGTGGCTATCTGGTCGATGCGTGCCAGCGGAAGCCAGCTCTTGCGCAGGATCTGGTCGGTTTCGCGCGCGTACACATCCTCGTCGAGATAGGCGGCTGGGGGCAGGGTATAGGCTTGTTCCAGAGGCTTGCGGACACGGCCA
>NZ_DFME01000085.1:0-41684 GCF_002375605.1 Hyphomonas sp. UBA3601
CGCCTCCGCCGCCACCTCCAGCTGCGGATATTGGACTTGGCCGCACAGAAGCAGAAGACTTGGTCCTCACTGATGGGTTCATTACTGAATCCCGTTCGACCGCTTCGAACGACGCCGTTATACGCGCGGAGGATAGCGCAACAACCAGCGTCGCCGAGGGACAGTTCACAGGTGCTGACGGCGACTATCTGGTTCGCCTGTCCCATCTTGATGAGAGCGACGGAGTCTCGGCCTATCAGATCAAAGTAAACGGCCAGATCGTCACAAGCTGGCTGGCAGATGCAGATAATGATGTGTTCAATATTCATGAAGCTTCGGTCGCTCTCGAAACCGGCGACCAAATCTCCGTGGAAGCGGTCTATGATTCAGGCGAGAAGGCCCGGATCGACTGGATTGAAATCGTCGAAGACGATTCAATCGCCCCAATTTCTCACACACTCAACCCGGAAGATTACGATTATATCGCCTTCACCGGTCAGTCGAACGCCGAGCGGTACTTCTATCGCCACAAGGATGACGAGAGCCCAGGCGATATCGGATCGGTTGTGTTCGAGGACTCCATCGAGGCTTATCTCAATGGTGACACCACGCTGATCAACGCCGCCAAAGGCGGCAGCGGCTCCAACCCGCTGGCCGATGCCAATAGTTATTGGTGGAATGTGGATACAGATTCCCCGGGGCCAGCGCTGCTAACCGCGGTTTCAAAGATAGATGCAGCCCTCAATGCGGGCGAGGATCTCGACGCCATTATCTGGGCACAAGGCGAAGATGATGCGCGCGCGATTGATGGAAGCAACACTTCTTCAATTGTCGACGCTCTGATCGACGCTACGACGAGCGTGTTCGAGTATCTCTGGAACCGGTATGGCACAGACATCCCCGTCTTCATTCAGGAATTGGGTGACTTTCCGGAGCTGGGCCCCTGGCTCGATGGCCCCGAAGGCGCGCTGTCAGCTATCCGGGATGCCCAAGCCTACATCGCATCACTTTACGACAACGTTTATATCGGGGCGACGACCACGGATGTCGATGAGCAAATGGACGATGGAATCCACTTCAATGTGGAAGGATTTGGTCTCATCGCCGAAGAACTTGCCGAGACCGTCGCAAATGTATTGACGGGTGAAGTTCTGGCGTAAATCGTGCACTCATCATTTCGTCTGGCACAGTCGAGAGCACGATATGCGAATACTCATTGCGAGCGCACACCCCTATATTCCGCAGATTGCGGGCGGCGCCCAATCCAGCACGCATGAACTCGTTCTGGAATTGCGAGCTCGAGGGCACAACGTCAACGTATTTTCAGGCCTGACCGGAGACGGTTGGCTCGGCTTGCGTCATCGTACAATGTTGAAAGTGAAGTCTGGAACGATCGTCAGCGATGACGTGTGCGGCTACACCACTTATCGTGCTTGGCACCCTGTGGATTCAACATCCGAAGTCGTGGACGCATTCAAACCCGACGTCGTGATTCTACAATCAGGGTTTCCAGCCCGGCTGGCGAAAGGCTTCAAATCCCGGAATGTACCGCTGGTTTTCTACCTGCGAAATGTAGAATTCGAAGATTTGGGGGGAGACCTCAAAGAGTTTTCAGATTGCCAGTTTATTGCAAATTCCGAATTCACGGCGCGAAAGTTCGATGACGCATTCGGCGTGAAGTCGGAAATCATCTATCCTCTCATTCGTCCAGAAATGTACCAGACGGAAACGCGGCGTGAGTCTGTCCTGTTTGTGAATCCGCACAAGCACAAAGGACTCGACATCGCGCTGAATTGCGCCCGCGCCTGTCCCGAGATCCCGTTCACGTTCCAGATGACCTGGACCCTATCCAAGGAAGACCTCGACGAACTCAACTCCGCGCTGGCGACTCTTCCAAACGTTCGGGTTCAGGCCCGGACCCAGGACATGAAGCAGGTCTATGCCGAAGCCAAGATTGTGCTGGCCCCAAGTCGATGGGAAGAGGCTTTTGGACGCATTTCGGCTGAGGCTCATATCAACGGAATTCCTGTTGTAGCATCGGCCCAAGGCGGATTGCCAGAATCTGTAGGACCCGGCGGGGTTTTGATCGATTTGTCAGAGCCTGAAGAAACCTGGTCAAGCGCCCTGAAGAGATTGTGGACCGATAAGGCTCATTACGATCAACTGGTCCAGGCCTCACTAGACTATGCAGCGCGCCCTGCCCTGCAACGCGATCATCAACTCGATACACTGGAAGCGGTGCTCGGACGTGCAACGTCCCTGGCCGACCAGTAACCCGCCCTACCGAACAGGACACACCATGAACCTATTGTTCGTCACTGCTCATCCGCATACGCCGCAAATTGCAGGCGGATCACAATCCAGTACGCATGAATTGTCGCTGGAAATCATCAAACGCGGTCATGATGTCTCAGTACTGTCCGGCCTCTACCACAAAGACCGGCTCGGTTACCTTGTACGGGCTGCGCTCAAGTTGACGCCTATGAAGTATACGCGCGACAAGCTGCCCGGGTATCCTGTTTATCGAAAATGGTTTGTCTGGGAAGAAGGTGACGCGGTTCTGAAACAAGCCAAGCCGGACGTATTGATTGTCACAGCGGGCAAGCCCTTCAAGACCGCAAAGCATTTCGCCCAGTTTGGCATTCCACTCGTAGTCTACGTCCGAGACGTGGAATTCCACAAGTATGAAGCCAGCCCTGCCGACCTCCCGGCTTCGACAATCTATGTTGCGAATTCCCAATTTACTGCGGATGCTTACAAGGAAAAGTATGGCATAGACGCGGTACCCATTCCGCCCATGTTCATGGCCGAGCGCTATACCTGCGATCATGCACCAGAGGTCGTCTCCTTTATTAATCCACACCCCAAGAAAGGGCGCGATATTGCGTTCCAGATCGCTGAACGCTGCCCTGATATTCCGTTCGAGTTTGTTGAAGGCTGGCCACTTCCCGAAGATGTCAGCAAACAGAATGTCGAGTGGGCACGAAAATGCGGAAATGTGACTCTGAAGCCGCGCACCAATGATATGCGCAAAGTCTATTCCAGAACCAAGATCCTCCTCATCCCGAGCCAATGGCAGGAAGCCTGGGGGCGCATTGCATCAGAAGCTCACTTCTCTGGCATTCCGTGCGTCGCCACAAAAATTGGAGGCTTGTCGGAATCTGTTGGCGAGGGCGGTATCCTAATCAGCCCGGACGCAACAATCGATGACTGGGTGTCGGCGGTGAGGAAGCTTTGGGATGACCAAGGTTTCTATGCGGCCATGCAACAACAAACGCGTGATTATTCCAAGCGCGATATCCTGAACAAAGATCACCAGATCGACACGCTTCTGGATGCGTGCAACCGCGCGAAGGCAGCTTTTACCGCCGAACCAGAAGCAGCTGCGACAGCGAACTGATAGACACGACAGTTGGGTGAAAGAAACCAGCTCTGCGGGTCTCAGGTTTCCGAGAGTGATTGTCCGATCTTCCGCCGGCCCAGCAAACGCAAAACGAGATTGCGACTGCTCCGCATAACGGGATAAAGCACGCGTGCTCGCTTGGGGCTACGAAATACCCAGCCGTTCAACTTGTTGAACACTGTCACAGGACTGCTGATCATCGACAATATGTGGATGCAATCATCCCCATAATACCATTCGCCACTGATGCGCGCGGCCATACCCTGATCCATATCGTACTTGCCGCGGGCGAAGATAGCCGTTTCATCGGACGACCGGGCATCTATCAGACGGACAGTCCCCACCGACTCGCGTATCCGCAGCATCTTCACATACTGGCTACAAAATGGACATTCACCATCATAGACGATTACATTTTCAGTCATTTTGATCGCCGCTAGTTTACCGGAATGATGTCGGTTTTTGTGCTCACCAGAACATCTCGCTTGAATGCGCCATCTTGCCAGTCGAGACACACCGTTTCGACATTGTAACGATAGCCTGCGATGTTTTCCAGATTCAGCGCTTCAAACCCCTTGTATCTCACCGGCATGGAATAATGATGGTGAGGATATAGGTGGTAAGACGGCATTTTGCCCGATTTAATTTTCTGCTGCAGCATCATCTGGTGATGAGAGCCGATGAAGCTCGACGCGGCTCCGGCATCAAAATCGACGATAGACGCATCATTTTCGTACGGTGAATGATAGGAGCAAGTCTTGGTAGCTTTCATGATATCGTAATTGGCGATTTCGTCCGAGTGAACGCCGATGCCAATCTGCCCCCATTGCGACGTCGGCACGTGACGAGACGGTCCGCGATGCTCGCGATATCCAAAGTTACGTGTGTACATGAGATAAGAAGACTGCCGGAAGAAGCTATTGGGGACCCGGTACTCTTCACCTGTATCGGTGATCGCGGTGAAATAGGAATCTCGCAATTCCCGGCTATCATACCAACCAAGGCGTGCATTGTAGAAAACTGTATGTCCCATGATCGTGACAAGTACGCCAGCAATGATCGCCTCCTTGGGAAGTCGATCCATCTTCATCGCGACAAAAGCCGATGCGAGAAGGCTGTTCAACAAAATCCAGGGAACGAACAACGCGCCGGTCAGCAGAAAGATTGCGATGTGCATCATGTCGAAGAAGACGGTGAAGGCCAACATGGTTCGCACGCGCAAAAAAGCGAGGAAGCACAAGAACTGCGCCGCCAATGTTACGACGTTGAGATACGGCTCGACTGCGCGAAGAACTGAATATGCAAAACCGAAAAGCCCGGGCGCATACGCCCCTGGTGCGGCACCGACATTATAGCCAGCCAACATCAGAGAACTGGTTGGATTGTCAGAAACCCAAGCAAAGACACCTCCATCAAGGTGAATCTTCGCCAAGCCAGACATGAAGTAGTTGCCCAGATGAGCGCCGACCGCCATGCAAAGAATGATGAGTGGCAACGCGGTGATGCCCTGCTGAATACCCGTGTGAAAGCGCTCCGGGATAATCTGCTTCCGCTTGGCGATCTCTACCGCTTTTACGAACAGGCCAAGCGCCACAACCGCACCGGCCGTGAAGACAAGCACTTCCACAAGCGGCGCATAATCATTGCGACCGAGTTCCTTCGCGCCAGACAGAACCCGTGTCAGGTCCTTGTGGATCAATAGATACAAGGGAGGTAACAGCGCCAGGGATGGCCGAAACATGGCGGCAATCGTGGCGGCGAAAACAATGAATGGAACGACAACAATAAAGTTTCCAGCGCCGCTCTGAACGTTCTCGTTTACACTCGAAAAATCCGCGCCCAACCACAGGCTGTAAAAGCCGAGGAAGAGGGCGAGACCCTTGATGATTATACGAAGATACTTTGGCACATCATCATACTTGATGATGGCAGCCAGCGCGCAGCAAACTGCGATTGCAATGTAAATCGCAAGCGCGCGTTCAGGGTGCCAAGCGGCCGAATAATTGGCAATGAAGTTGAAAATCGGAACCAGCAACAAGCTTGCCAGCACAATGATGCCGATTGTCCCAAACTTGATGATTGGTGTCAGATTGTCATCGTCGGATAGGTTGGATCTATGCCCGAGTGTTGCCCACCGTAGCCCTGCCATTTTATTGTCACCCCACTAGGTCTCCGAAGCAGCGTTCCTCCACCCGGAAACAGAAATATACATTACGACCATTTAACACGCCGAAGAGTTTATCGGAATGGAAAACCGGCCCGGTCAGACTAGTTTTTATTGATAATTACTACTGATCGCTTCAGCGAAATAAGTATTAGTCCGTATTCATCTTAAAAAAACTCTGAAACGATAACGCTAACGAAGGGATTTGCGTCAGGATCTACCCGACGCCTTCTTCATGAGCGCGTATCCTCTGTCGCCCACAATTGAACGAACAAAATTCTTCATCGACTGTTTGTTTGACAAGGGCGTCTTCTGAAGCACAATCCGCCGAGGCAACCCTTTCATGGATTGCTGAATTGTGCGCAGATCACCGCTGGCAGGCATATGCATTTGCTGCGTCTCAATGCATAGCGCTGGCTTGCCAGATAGACGGGCGATTTCAACCGCTTGATCGTGTTCGCTTTCAATGAACATAATGCTGTTCTTGTTGCGATAGACTTCCGCCTTGAACGACCCATGCGCCTTTGCTTTCTGGCGGGCCTCCTTGTTTGGCAGGTCTAGCATGTTGAGCGACTCGTACTGGATGCCCCACTTCTCGAGCCAAGCTTCCGTTTCCGGGCGATACTTTTCAAGTCGGCTCGTTACCAGATGGCCTAATGGCTTTGTCGGACGATTCAGCGGTATCGCGTTGAGGATAAATTCGCGATAGCGGTCGCCGTCATCATTTTGCTGGGCCGTGGGGTCCAGGCAAAGGACGCCATCAATATCGATGCAGCATTCCTTAAGCAGGCCGTGGTGGAAGAGGTTCCATTGAAAAATTCGCGGCTGGGGTACAGCGTCCAGAACAATGTCGATATCCGGGTGCGTCATCTTGGGACCGAAAACGGCACAATACGTCAGATTGTATCCTTCAAGTTCGACATCCAGCCGCTCCTTTACAGCGCGAATGGAATTGCCGTGGAACACGCTGTCATCAATCACCAGCACATTCTTCATCTCGGCGAAGGTCTTGTTCACCGCCGCACCGCGACGCGTGCGTCCCGAAGCCATGACGCGCCCCTCAATCAAACCTTCAACATCCGTGATGGGCAGGTTCAGCAAAAGGCCAAGGAAGTTCGCCGGAATCAAGCCGCTGCGCGGAACGCCCACGATTAGATCGATGTTGTCCGGCAACCGGCCAAGCCCCATCGTTATGGCGTCATACATATCTGCGAGAGAGCGATAGTTCATTCCTGCATTCCCTTTTGAGCCGCTCGAGCCTGTCGCTTGGACTGAATGCTGTTCCAGACCATTTCAAGCAGTTCTCGCGCCATCGAAACCTTTTCTTTGAACAAGGTCAGAACAGCAAGGTATATGCCATAAGAGAGCGCCAGAAGCAGGCCAATTTGTAAAAAGCCGATCTGCTGGAACGACTGCCCCGTGAAATAAAGTGCAGCAGCTGCGACTGCCAACGCCAACAGGTGCGGCATGAGCAGACGCACGAAATCTCCGAACCTGACGGTCCCATTGCGGGATGCCATGAACCAGACATAAGGCGTCTTGAACACTAGATCGCCAATGGCATACGCCGCAGCCACGCCTACGGCCCCTTGGGGCAATCCCACAACGAAGGAGGTTATGGAAATCACGGCAGTAACGGCGCCGACCATGAGATAGTGCTTACCTCGCCCCTGGCTGACGAACAGCCAACCCATGGTCGAGGTCATGACCTGAACAAGACCAGCAATTCCGAGCCACATGAAAACTGGCGCCGCCGGCACCCACTCCTTGCCCAGCAGGACGAGGAAAATTTCGTCGGCGAACAGTATGCCGACCAGAACGCCCGGCTGCGCGGCAACAAGAATAATGGTGACGGCCACAAAGTAAGCACGCTTGTAGCGCTCAGGCTGGTTCACATTACGAGAAAGGAACGGCACCATCACCCTGGAGAGCGGATAAGTAATTTTCTGCAATGGGAAGAGCAGAAGCTTGTAGGCCCGGTCATAAAGACCGAGTTCGACCGCATCATGAAAGCGCGCGATTAGAATATTGTCGGCATTTCGTGAGGCAAAATTGAGAAGGTCAAATCCGGCGATACTGGAGCCGAACCCGATCATCTCCCTCATGCCTTCCGCACTGCCTATTTTCATCGGCTTGAACTTGCTGGCCATCCAGCTGGCGAGTGTGGAAACAGCCGCCGTAACAATCGTGCCGTAGAAGAGCGCCCAATAGCTTCGGGTCAGATAGGCGGTTGCGACCGCGACAATGAACCCGGCGAGCAACGAAACGACCTCGATGATCGCGATGGTCTTGAACGCGAGCTTGCGAGCCAACAAGGCGGCCGGCTGGGATTGCAGGCCCCAGACCACGATCGTTGCAGCATACGCGACCGCGAGCGCCTGGACTTCAGGCTCTCCATAGAAATCGGCAAGCAAAGGCGCACACGCCGCCATGATGACGGCCAGCAAAATGCTCATCGAAACGCTGAGCCAGAAAAGATTGCTCACAATCTGCTGCGATATCTGGTCTCGCTGTACCGTCGCCTGGTTCAGACCGAGTTCCTTGACCATGGCCGCGAAGGCGACGGCGGGCGCAACCATGGCAACGAGACCGAAGTCAGCCGGCAGCAACAGGCGCGCCAAGACGATACCCTGAACAAACCCCAGCACAACTCGAAAGCCCTGAGCGACGCCGGTGATCGCAGCTCCACTCGCCAGGCCCGCCGCAGTCGTATTGATATTATTGAGTTCGTCATCCTCGGGAGGCGTGTCGTTCTTGGACATGTTCTGAAATGGAGGCTTTCTCTGGCTCGTTCTCAATTCTGTTGCAGGCTGCTACAGTGCGAAATTCTGGCTGGTTAATAGTACAAGGACGTCACTGCCGGATCTCTATCTAGATTTTGATAATTTGATCCGGTTGATTTTCATTGCGCTTGTCATTGGAATGCTCGCTTGTTGTGCACCCATGGCGCTTGCCTTGCCTCAATTCCCCTTTTTCGGTCATGTCCCAAGTTTCCGGCGCGAACACGCCCGGGTTTCGGGAGACGCCCCCGTGTAGAAATGTTAGATGGTGAGCCTGACTATTTGGGGACGATCCCCTCTAGCATGCGAATTGCAAATATAGCGCCAGATGAATAAAGAATACCGGCGCTATCGGGTCTCTTTTCAGACCCATGCTGCAGCGCTGCATGAATGGGGATCAAAGGTGGGGTCATGCTAAAAAATCTGGCACAGCCGGAAACTGTGAATTCACAGCATTACGACTTTGTCGTGGTCGGCTCCGGCTTTGGCTCCGGTTTCTTTCTGTCGAAATTACTGCAGACAATAACCGGTCGAGTGCTCGTCATCGAACGCGGGGATTATAATGCCCATTCGTGGCAAGTGAACGAAAACCGGAACAGCTCGATCGACCGGGCAACGACTTATCATTCCGACAGCGACAAGCCGTGGAACTTCACCATCGGGTTTGGTGGCGGGACGAATTGCTGGTTCGCCCAATCGCCCAGATTTCTGCCAAATGATTTCCGGCTGAAGTCCAAGTACGGCGTCGGCCAGGACTGGCCTGTCAGCTATGATGAGCTGGAACCCTACTATTGCGATGCAGAAACCATCATGTCGGTTTCAGGCGATCCGGACATGCACGGCATCGCGCCACGTTCGAAACCGTTTCCACAACCACCGCATCATCCTTCTACGCCCGATCAGGTGATGAAGGCGGCGCGACCCGACACACACTTTATTATTCCCACTGCTCGTGCCCGAGTTGCCACGGAAGGACGCGGCCCCTGCTGCGCCTCCTTGCGATGCATGATTTGCCCGGCCGATGCGAAGTTCACGGCCCAGAACGGCCTGATGGATGTGTATAACGACCATCGCGTGACGGTGATCCTGAACAGCCGCGTCACCAGCTTTGACTCGACGAATAATACGGTAAAGAGCGCGAGTTTCGAGTCCGCGGGAAAGACATTCTCGGTTACCGGAGACGTGTTTGTACTCGGCGCAAATGCCATTCATAGCCCTGCTATAATGCAGGCATCTGGAATGGCCGATGCGCTGACCGGTGCCGGCCTAAACGAGACTTATGGGGCTGATCTAGAAATCCTGCTGGATGGTATGGAGAATTTCGACGGTTCCACTATCACGACTGGCTTGGACTATAGTTTCGCAGATGGCGACTTCCGCGCCGATCGCGGCGCAGCGCTTATCTACTTTGAAAATCGTTGGAAGTTTGGCCTTCGGACAGAGCGCTCGAAATGGCGGCAGACGCTTCCAATCTCTATCGTTGTCGAAGAGATGCTTGAAGACGGAAATCGCGTCGAACTCGGCGAGAACGGAGAGCCAATCGTTCACTTCATGGGCGCCAGCGACTACGCCAAGAAAGGTTTGCAGGCAGCCATCGACGGTTTGGACGAGATCCTTCAACCCCTACCCGTAGAAGAGGTTGTGTTCCGCCGGATACGCCGGACGGAGTCGCATCTGCAAAGCACGATGCGCATGGGGTCCGATCCGGCAAGCTCCGTGGTGGATGGAGATCTCATTCACCACAAATACCGAAATCTCATTGTGGTCGGCTCGTCTGTGTTCCCAACATGTGGAACCGGCAACCCCAGCCTGACCGTTGCCGCTCTCAGCTTGAGGGCAGCTGAAAAGCTGACTGCGAAGGTGACCATATGACCCGGAACAGACTCTCACTTTCTCGCCGGGCCATGATTTTAGGCGGCGTTGGCGTAGCGGCAGCAGCTGGGGCTGGCACGGTTCTGCTGACGACCGATCAGGGGCATATCCGGCGCACGCTGAGACGGCTGGTCGGTCCGTTCAAAATGGACAAAGCGGAATTTGAGACCTTCGTACGAGACTTTCGGGAGGCTGAGGCTGCACCTTCCTTCATCAAGTCGGCCACGCTGCGCGGACTGGAATTGATTGGGCTCGGATCAACTGTATCCGGGGGCGGAATTCCGAAATTGTCTGATCATCAAGCCGATTTCGAACGCGCCCTGCTCACCGCCTTTATCGTGCGCACCGACTATACGTTGCTTGATGAGCCCGCCACTGAACCCACGACCTATCTCGGCTCCATGACGGCTTGCTTCAATCCATATGCCGAGTTTGCCTAGGGCAGGCACCTGTATGCTGGCGCTCATGCGGTGCTTGCACAATACCTTGAAAAGATTTGCGTTATGACTTCACAACCAATTCTCCCAAATCCTTCTTCGTCTGAGCAGGTGACGTTCTCAAACAGTCTTGCGAGCCTGAGAGGCACTGCCGCCTCTTTCGTCGTGATTTATCATGCATTCCTGTTGTTCAAGGTTTCTGGACTGGATACACCGCAACGGCACGGTCTCAATTTTTCTGAACCGTTCCACATGCTGGTTCACGGCCTGATCGGATTTTTCAACGGACCTGCCGCAGTTGTTCTCTTCTTCGTGTTGAGCGGGACAGTTCTCACGCTTTCCCTGCGCCGGTCGAAGGGCAAAGGACTTGCTCATCTGGCTGGCTATTATGTTCGACGTCTCTTTCGCCTGTATCCGCTACTGATCGCGGTGACATTGTTTGCTGCGGCCATGCACTGGCTGTATTTCAGTGATGCGCCCACGGCTGGGGCCACGAGCTGGATGAATGGATATTTCAACCAGGACCCCGGTCTCATAGAAACGCTTCTCAATGCCGTCGGCTACTCCAATAGCCTGAACTCTCCGGCGTGGACCATCCGGACAGAGATCATTGCATCATTTTTGATGCCTTTGTTTGTCGTTCTGACGCGTCGGCCGGCCCTTATAGCCGCTACGCTTGTTGTGCTGGTGGCGCTAATGTACGCACCGCTGCACATCGGCCATGTGAATGTCTATCTGATCGCATTCTTTCTGGGTGCTCTGATACCGAACTATGGACGCATGGTCGCCGACCTAAATTTTCGGTTTCCGAAATGGTTTCGCTACCTTCTCATTGCCGGTGCACTTTTCGCTGGCATGTTCGTCCAGCGGATTTTCCGGCCATGGGTTCACGTGGACCCGTCTTCTGTTCTGGTCGTATCTCTTGCCGCAACATTTCTTGTCACCATAACTTTTTATGGTCGTAGTGAAGGCTGGCTGGCCTCCAAGAAGCTCGTCTTCCTCGGAGATATCTCCTACGGGCTGTACCTCTTGCATTTCATCATCTTGTTCGCATTCGCAGAATTGCTTGGGCCGATGCTTGGTGCCGATCCTTCACCTGTCTCTGCACTTGCCATGATGGCGTTCATTGCAGCCTTGACGCTGGCAGTGACCATTCCGCTTGCAACGCTGAGCTATCACTATCTCGAACGCCCGCTGCAGGACCTCGGAAGAAAATATTCCAAGCAAATTCAATCGGCTGACAAGACCGCAGAACTGTCGGCGGCAAACACCCGGCCCGCTGTCGAGACGCCCTGAAATGCTCGCCTATTCTTCTTTGAACGATACGGCCGTGAAGTCTGCAAGTGGCTTGGTCAAGTATGACAGAGCCGTGCGCTGACCTGTCTGGATCATGGCGTTCGCTTGCATACCGGGCGTCAGCTCGGTGCCGACGCGCTCTTTCTCCTGCTCAGTCAGCTCGACGACAGCGCGGTAATACGGCGCGATGCCATCCTGTTCGACCAGGACATCAGCCGACACGGTCTTCAGAGTGCCTCTGACTTCGGGCGTACGAGACGCATTGAGCGAGGGAAAGCGTATCCGCACAGAATCCCCATTCTGCACCCGGTCGATTTCGCTTGGGGATATTCGGACGATCATCACCAACTCCTCGTCATCCGGGACGATGGATAGCAAAGGCGCGCCCGCACCAATCACGCCATTGACCGCATGCACATTCACACCAAAAACCTGCCCTGCATAAGGCGCAACAATTTCAGTACGAGCCAATTGGTCAGCCGCGTACTGGCGACGCTCCATAAGGTCTTCAATACCCAACTGGATCTCTTTCAACTGAGTCAGCACAGTCTCACGCGTATCGGTTTCCAATCTCGATATCTGCAGCCGGCCTTCCGCCATCGCCGTACGTATCTGAGCGATCTCCGCTCTATGAGACGCTTGTTGGCCAGCAAGACGTTCCTTCTCGCGCTTTAGCGCCAGCATTCGGCTCTTTGGCGCGTGCCCTCTTTCGAACAATGCCTCAAGCCCGTTAAGCTCGTCTTCAAGGATCAATATCTGTTGGGAATTCGAACTCATGAGGTCTTTCAGGCCCGCAACGCGTTCACCCTGTTGATCTATTTTGTATGAGAGCAATTGGACATCGGTTTCGAGTGCTTGAGTACGCGTATCCAAGATGGCCTGCTGAGTTGCAATAACGCGCGCCACGCGTCGCTTGCCGTCCTCTAGAGTTTCCAGAAATTCGATTGTGGGGGTCCGGACAACGACGTCACGTCCCTCCCGCTCCGACAGCAACCTCGCCTCTTCTCCTGCCAGGGTGAACAATTGGGCCTCAAGGCTGGCAAGAGAGGCCGCAACACCGGAAGTATCCAGGCGGATCAGTGGCTGGCCGATTTCAACAGTATCTCCATCCGCGACCAGGATCTCCTTCACGATCCCACCTTCCAGATGCTGGACCGTCTTGTTGGCACCCGAAACCTGCACCGTGCCCGGCGCGACAACGGCGCTTTCGAGTGGCACGACCGCCGACCAGATGAACAAGCCACCAAACAACACACCAACTACTACAAGGCCCTGTACCATGAGCCTACGCAGGCCCAGGTCGATCAGCGTCAGACGGTCGCTATCCTCGAATACGATCGGACCCGTGGTCATTGCGTCTTGCCCTTCTCTATCAGCTTGATGCCGGTAGCAGACCGCTTCTGAGTTCTCAGAACCTTCGACAGAATTTCATCTCGCGGTCCGAGTGCCTGCACTTTACCCTCATGCATCAACACTATTTTGTCGACATGGCGCAGCGTGGTTGGGCGGTGTCCGATTATCACAACAGCCACCTTCTCATCCTTGAGCAGCTTGAGTGTGTCATTCAGCGCCTCATCGCCCTCATGGTCGAGATTGGCATTCGGCTCATCCAGGATCACCAGCTTGGGATCAGAGAACAAGGCGCGCGCCAACCCAATACGTTGGCGTTGACCGGCCGAAAGACGTTCGCCACCAATACCCAACTCAGTGTTATAGCCATCTGCAAAAGACTGGATCATGTCGTGGGCGTTCGCACGTTTGGCCGCAGCCACGATTTTTTCTGGGTCGGCGTTTGGACGAAGGCGGGCAATATTCTCACTGATGGTACCGGGTAAAAGTTCGACCGCCTGCGGCAAGTAGCCAAGCTGTTGTCCCAACTGGTCCGGCTGGTACTCCTTGATCTCGGCACCATCAAGTCGCACTGCGCCAAGCGCATAGGGCCAGACTCCGGTCAACACCCTGGCCAAGGTCGTCTTGCCCGAGCCACTCGCTCCGATCACACCGACAATCTCGCCCGGCTCAACCGAGAACGAGATTGCTTGAAGAAAAGGTTTTTGCTGGCCTGGCAAGGCTGCGAATACATTCTCTACCAACAGCTTTCCGGTGATGGCCGGAAGGGTCATCGGCGCTGCCTTCTGCTCGGTAGCGCCCGTTAAAGACGCAAGCCGTTTTCGCGCGGCCCTGGCACGAACAATCGAACGCCATTGCGAAACTATCTGCTCAATTGGAGTGATCGCCCGCGCGCCGATGATAGAGCCTGCGATGATCACACCTGGCGTTGCAACACCAGCAATGGCGAGCACGGCGCCCGCACCAAGCAAGGCGGATTGCAAAAACATCCGGAAAGCACGTGTGGCGGCGGCGGCGGTATTGATTGTGTCAGATGTTCGAATAGCTGTGGCATCCGCTTCGGTGGTGGCATCAACCCATTTGTCACGGACAGTCTTTTGCATACCCAGCGCGTGAACCGATTCAGAACTGCGCCACGCATTCTGGGCGAAGACAGCGCCCGTATTGCTGACTTCACCAGAGGTGAGCAACGAGGCTTCGCTTGCCTTTTGAGTATATAGAGCCAGCGCAAAAATCACGGCTGAACCAATCAGGGCCAGTACACCGAGCGTCCAGTGCATGAGGAAGAGGATCAAAAAATAGAGTGGCGCCAGTGGCAGGTCAAAAGCCGCCTTGACCGTCGGGCCAGCCATGAATTGCCGAAGTTCCGCCAGGTCTTTCATTGCCCGACCGTCCTTGGCACCTGAATCCTGGAGTGATCGACGATGAATGGCATCGAAAACCAAAGGGGCCATTTCACGCTCAATCCGGGCAGCCACATGAACCAGCATCGACGACCGGATCGCATCAATAAGCGCGTATCCAATGAACAATACGGCGATTAAAGCTGTAAGCGCGATCAGCGTTTGCAGGGAACCACTGACCAGCACCCGGTCGTAAACCTGCAGCATGTAAAGCGGACCTGCCAGCATCAACACATTAAGGGCAACACTGAAGCCCCCGACTGCGAGAATAGCCCTGCGGGATTTCCGCGCCGTCTCGATCAGGGTTTCTTCATGACCCAACTGGTTCGGTCTTTGATTGGACACGCATCCACCTCTTCCGTGCGAGACGTCGTCACGTCAGCGCTCTATCAAGCAGACATGCACCGTCTCGCTGATCTTGTGCCCACCGGTTCGCACGAATGCGCGAGTTTCCAGGCACTATTCACCATACATGGAATTTGGTTGAATCTCTATTTACCAAGCCTTTGAAAACAACGACTTCTCGGAGATGTTACTTAATTTTTACGCTGTCGGAGTTCGTGAACTCACGCGCGCGCCGGCCTGTCTTGCAAGATTCCCGATGACGTGAAGCGTTGCCAATGGTGAAATCACCAGAGCTCTGATGGCTTTGGCTGGATTTCTTTCGCGAACAGCCTCGATCATTGTCCACCAGGCCAGCTCTCTTTCCGAGTATCTCAAGTGACCCAGAAGCGCGCGCCGGTCCGTACGCGTCAGGCTCGGATAATTCAGCATTTCCCGACTGATTTCAACCAAGCGCTGATGATCCCTGCCCGACTGGGAATGGGAAGCTGATCCTCTCCGGCGAACAAGGTAATAGCCCTCGGGATCGACAAGATCCGCCTTGGCACCTGACATCAGTAACCGCGTATACAATTCAAAGTCTTCGCCGAACCTCAACTGGTCTCTGTAAGGTCGCGAGGCGTCGCCAAGACAGCGCCGATTGATCAGGGGCTTGATGAAGCCGAGTTCCGACCGCTCAATGTCTACATCGTAGGATTGTTTGACGAACAACTCAGTCGTCAACCGGACGGCCCCTTCCGGCTTATCGGGCCACAAGACACGCTCGACCTCTTCCGGAGTGTCCTCGGAACTCATCAGGAGATTGTCTGCCACCCAGTCGAGATCTCTCGCGCGCGCTTCGTCCAGCAGGCCGGCAATGCGCGTCGGCAACATGAAATCATCACTATCGAGCGGCGTGAACCAGGCCGCATCTGTTTGCCGTATCGCGCAATTTCGAGCGGCCGACGGCCCGGAATTCTGAGCCTGCTGGACAAATGTAAGATTTGGAATTGTCCGCGCCATTCGCTTGGCGATCTCTGGTCCCTCGTCTGAAGAACAATCGTCCACGACGATCACCTCAACCGCAACAGTGTCCGGAACCTTCTGTTCGACGGCACTACGAATGGCACGTTCAATATTGGGGGCGTCATTGTAGAGGGGAATAACAATCGCAATCTTGTTTTCATCAAGCATTGGTCTTGCCTCCATATCTAAACCCTTGAAAATCTTCAGTGTCCGAATAGATTTTCATGACACTTTCCGGAGATTCGCGATCGCCATCTTCCGGTCCCCCTTCAGCAGCATTACCATAGACGACATGCCGCGCTTCGCCATTGCGGGGGCCGCAATCAAAAGGCCTGCGACGTAGAGCGCTATTCCGAGCCCGATGATCGCCGCAACCCTGGTGAGGTCGGACCAGTCATCAGGAAGGTGGCCAGCGGCCCACCATATCCCGCCGCCCATTACGAGTGCGGCAATTAAAACCGACGACCCCGCAAGAATTTGACGGGTGATAGGGAATTTCACAGCACGGTAAACGGCCCAACTGCTGAGGAACCAGCCGAGGAACTTCTGGAAAGCCAAGGCGATCATTACGGCCTCCAAACTCACCCGCGATGCGAAAGGCAGCATCACCAAGAGAACCAGCAGCGCGAAAACACTGACCTTCAGCAAAAGGCCCGGTCGTCCGACACCGCGAAGTACCCCGCCATTGAACGCGGAAGACGGAAGGCGAATACCCATCAACATGGAAATCTGAATCGCGATGATCGCATCATTCCACTGGTCACCAAACACAACCGGCACAATGACCGGAGCGGCAGCGGCGGCACCGATGAATGCCGGATACGCAATAAATCCGGCGAGCCAGATCGCGGTAGACATCGTCTTGTAGAGCGTCGGAAGATCGTTCTGAGTTTTCGACGCTACCGGGAATGCAACTGCACCAAACGGCGACACGAGCGCCTGCATCGCCTGATTCTGTATCCGCATGGCAAGATTGAACATACCGAGCGCCGCCGGCCCGAGAAACAAACCCACAAACAATCGCGGCAGACCCAAATCCCCTGCTGCTACCAGCCTCAATCCGATTGATGCCATCTTGAATCGGAGCAAGGACTTGAACTCGATCAGATTTGTCCGGAAAGACGGCCACCATTTGGCAAAATACAGGAAAGCCAGCATCCTCGCGAAACGACGGGAAATTTCCATCGCGACCAGCGCCCAGGCATTCTGAAACAGGATCGCGCAACTTACGCCGACAATTGCGCCAACGATGTAACCCACGACATCCACAATGGTGATTTCGCGAAACTGCATATGTCGCTGTAGCAAGGCAGCTGGAACCGCACTCAGCGCGCCCATGAACAGAACCAACGACATGACCCGCAGGTAGTCGACCAAGGGCGGCACATCAAAGAGCACCGCAATGTAGGGAGCACTGAGTTGGATCAGTCCAAAAAACAGGGCTGCGAAGCACAGCGAGGACAGAAAGACTGAGTTGGAATGTTCTGTTTTCAAATCGGTCCTCTGAATGAGAACCTCGTTGAGACTGTCGCTCGAAAAGACTTCCGGGATGACAAGTACAATCAAAAGAAACCCGTAGACGCCAAAATCCTCTGGCGTGAGCAACCGAGCGACCACAACAAGCGACACCAGACCGCTCAGCAAGCCCAACCACTTACTGAAAGCTACCCAGATGGCGGCTTTGCCAGCAGACCTCATCAGGCCTTGCGATGGGCTCGAGGGAATTTCGTCGGAAGAAATGGCTGCTGTTCCCATGGAAGCTGAACGCACTCAAAAGCTGGATTCGGCTTTTAACCTTGCAAGGATGGTGCCTGAAAGGGCAGATTTTGCCAATTGCAGTACCGGCGAGCGGTAAGATTACTGTCCTGCAATGCTCAACAAACGATAGAAAATTCCTAGAGAATTCAGCTATCTGCGCAGATGGTTAATATACCGGTCGCCCATTGCAGCCTGTTGGTGTTTCGTCAGCCTGCTCAAATCCCCAGTAACGGCGGGATACCGTCCCAAACCAACCACATTGATGCCGGATTCGACGTCGAGACTGAGTCAATGATTATGGGTGAAATCACGTGTCGGTTTAAGTCACCTTTAATAGTTGGTCGCCAAAAAAGAAGTATGCGCAATGCGAATTCGTCTCTGGCAAGGAATACATCCATGATGCATCTGGCTGCAGAGCCCACCACAATTCGCCACTATCAGAGCGACGTCCAGACCGATATCGAGAATTTCGGCAAATGGCCCGTCTGGCTGCGCATCACGTTGATCGTTGGTCTTAGCGCTTCGCTGTGGGCAGGCATCATTTTCGCCATCGGCGCCCTGTTGTAATACAGCCCCCAAAAAGTGGTTACCTGGTCGCTACGCCTTGGCGTAGCCCGGACTGGAACTCAGGTACACGGGCGCCTTCCCTACGTATGTGCGACGCACCGGCGATAGTGTCGCCAAGGCGCCAAGATACAGCAAGTTAAGGGGGGTGTTGAAACTCGCCCACGCCAAAGACTCCGTAAACGTCGAAATGAATACGATCGCGCCGAAGACGAGCAGCGCAGACATCTCCAAAGACGAATCCCGGAAGAACTGCATTAGCAGACGATAACCGCACCACGCCCACATCAACAGGTAAAGTCCGAGACCGATGTATCCGAGATGCACGCGCACTTCGAGATACGCATTGTGGAAGGTCAGCTTTGTCCCGTATGGCTTGAAATCCATTTCATTGATCGATTGTGCCGCGCCATTTGACGGGTTCCAAAATCCCTCAAGCCCCAAACCGATAATTGGGTGCTCTTCCGCTGCCAAGCGCCCAGCAGACCAGATATGAGTTCGCCCAGTGAAAGTCGTATCCTTACCTAGCGCGCCCAGGAAGTCCGCCACATAGTCTTGGTGAGTCTGGTTCAGCACAATCATGGCGCCTATCAAAACAACGCTGACGCCAGCAATGAATATGATGGATCGCAAGTGGCGCACCTTGCTAATGGATTGCCACGCGAACTTGACTAGAAACAGGCCGATGATCCCGACACCGGCAAACACGAGTGCCGTTGCCGACGGCGCCCGTAGCATAAAGATCAAAGCAACTGGGAAAATGAGCGCGGCCAATAGCCGTGTCCAAGGCCATGACTTTTCATTCAACAATGTCATGAAGCTGAGCAATGCCACGAACAACATTTGCTGGGCGAAATAGTTCTTTTGCGGATACGGCCCGCCGGAGGGCATTGAATCATAGAATGGAATACACACAATGATCGCCATCACACCTGCGAAGAACATGCATCGCAGGATAGTGGTGATATCAAATCGCGTAATGATAATGACAGCGACCAGAGGGGTTAGAAGGTAAAGTGCGCCGCTCCGGATGGCTGCCCCCATATAGGGTGACCACAGAATCGAAATGAAACCGAATATCGGCAGGAGGAAAAGAGGCCACGCCTTGAGCACGATCGGAATGACCTGCTCCTTATGCAAGGCGAGAAGCCACAGAAACCACAAAACCATCAGATAGCGTAGTGGAGTTTCAAGCGGCAGTGGCACGAATGAATTCAGGAACCAAACCGAGATAAGCGCTTGCTCCCAGTATGGGATTTTCCGCGGCTCCTCATAGACTTTGGCCATGACAAGAGATGAATCGCGGTCAGTCGGAATACGACTTACAATGTTCATGCGACAGCCTCCTGGCCAAGACTGGTCGAGATCATGTCGCGCATAAATCCAGCCGGCTGCACGAACAGGTCTTCTGGCAAGCTTGCAAGACGCATGGCGTAAGCGGCAATCTCCCGGCGATCTGTCAACAAATGTCCCACCAGTTTCGACAGCGAGCGCTCAAGGGGCTCCTCAATCACGAACCCGCAGTCATTCCGTGCGATCCAGGCTGCTGTCTCTGTACCGGCCGGCGCGATCGAGGGCGTCGCGTAATAGCCTCCCTCATAGATCCGGTTCGGCAACAGCCAGACCGAATTGTACCCAGCCTCCATGAAGTCCCCTGCCCAGACCACATCCAGCGAGGCATAAATGCTGGATAGATCCTCTGGTGACCGGAACTTTCCAAAGAAGGTCATGTTTGGTCGACGCTCAATCTCGGGTTCGAACACAGGAATTTCGGTGCGTGCCGGGATTCCATGTAGCCGAATTTCCAATGTATCGGGATACGCGTCAGCCAGAGCGCATAGCAGGTCCAGCGAACGCTGGCACCGCAACATGCCGACCCAGCCGAGTACAAGTTTTCGGTCTTCCAGAATCTCCACCGGGAGCGCAGTCTCCGGCCGTGGGCCAAAGTTACTGTCAGCACTTAAACGGTTCTCTACGACATAGGCCG
Organism: Hyphomonas sp. UBA3601; assembly: GCF_002375605.1. NCBI lineage: Bacteria > Pseudomonadati > Pseudomonadota > Alphaproteobacteria > Hyphomonadales > Hyphomonadaceae > Hyphomonas > Hyphomonas sp. UBA3601. Next base: position 20,341 of record NZ_DFME01000085.1, read on the forward strand.
TGAAGTCGCCCCCGTAGTGAAGTTCGAAATGGTTCCGCAAGAAGCCGGGAGAACTCACAACAAGCGCCCGTGTCCGCTTCAGCAGAGCGCGTTCGAGGCCACGAAATATCCGACCCACAAAATCGGAGCGCGTCAGCAAGCGATGCACATCGAGGCTCTCGTAGATGACGGGCGTCTTCAGTCTTGTATGGCGCTTTGCCAGGAACGCACACGCCAGCATGTCGAGATTTCGCGCATATATGACGTCAGCTGCAGCTAATAACTCACGTTGCTCAGCCGCCTTCCGCGCGCCAGCAAACACCTGCTTGATCCGCTGGAGGAAGGCGCCATCACGCGTCTTGCCAAGATCGACATTTTTCCATTCCGGAGAAACATCACGGCGGCGCATCATGAAGCCAACAACATCCATTCCATCGCCGACGAACGACTTCACACGTCGGCGCACAGCGGCATCTGCCGCATCATGTCCGAAGAATGCAATTGTCGTCATCGCTCGATCCAATTCAGGCTAAGCGAAGCGATCATCGCATGATCGCTCCGTCTCACACCTTAGTTTGCGTCAACTTTTTCAGGAGACTCTGTGCTGTGCTCCGCGAGGCTCGGCGGGGTCTGGATCGCTGTAGGGCGAATTTCGCCCTTCTTGGGCTTGTTCGGATCCCGGCGCATGAAGCTGAACAGAGAAGGCTTCGTCTCCATTTGATAGTACTTACGATAGGCATCATATCCTGCACCCGGGTCGCTGTAGTGGCGGCGGCGGTTGAGGTTCACCATGTTTAGCGTAACACCCAGCAGGTCGGCCTTGAAGGATCGCAAGAGTGCCAACGACTGACGCGCTGCTGAGCGGTTCGTGTGACGCCAGCGCACAACCAGAATGGCCTTGTCCGTCTTGCCTGCAACAACCCGCGCCTCAGCCATCAGCAGCAGTGGCCCCGTATCGATCAGGATGAGATCGTACATGGAGCGCAAGCGAACCAGAAGATCGTCAAAGGCGCGCGTCCCGAACACGTCATGTGGCGTATGGCCCGTCAGAGACAGCGGCAGAATATCCAGCATGCTCTTGGGGTCCTTGGAGATCGCATCAGAAAGCTGTCCTGCGCCGAAGAGATACTCAATGAAACCGATCTCAGGCTTCAAGCCAGCCGCATCAGTCAACTGGCGGCGGCGGAAATCGCCATCAATGACCAGTGTCCGTGCACCCGACATGGCCGACATACGACCGAGCGCGAGCGTCAGGCTTGTCTTGCCTTCATCCGGCAGGGACGAAGTGATCGCTACGGTCTTCGTTTCGCTGTCCAAGTCCGAGAAAGCGATTGCTGCTCGCAGATAGCGAATACTTTCGGCAAACGCTGATAACGGGTTTTCTATGAGATAATCGGCAGGATTGGTTTGAGCGAAGCCAAGGGCATTGCCGGTGCGGATCAGTGGCACCGTGCCGAGGGCATTCTGAGCAAGCTTCTTTTCAATGTCTTCCGAAGACGAAATCTTCATATCGAACATTTCGGCCATGATGGCGAGAGCGCCACCGAGCAAACAGCCAAGTATCGCACCAATCAAGAGGTTCAGTGTGGTACGAGGTGAACTTGGAAACTTTGGCACCGATGCATTGGACAGGATCACGGCATCCGGCTGGACAAGACCATCCTGCTCCCGGGTCTCCTTGGATCGCGCAATGAACTCTTCATACAATACGCGGCTGGTTTCAGCATCGCGCTCAAGCTCGCGCAGGCGCACCATTGCGAGGCTGTTGCCGCGGAGCTTGGAGTTCGAGTTGCTGATTTGTGACTGGAGCCGGCTAACCTGGTCCTGACGAACACGAACTTCGTTTTCGAGATTAGTGGCGATCCGGGTCATTTCGTTCTGGATCTGACGCTCGATATCCGCCTGTTCAGCGCGCGCACCAATCAGTTCAGGGTGCTGCGGCCCGAGACGGGTTTCGAGGTCACCCACCCGGCCGCGGACAGTAGAGAGCTGTTGTTTCAAGCTCGTGATAAGAGGAGATTCCAGAACTTCGGAAATCCCATCCACGCCAGCGCCGCTATTGATCTGCCGGCGCATACTGTCAAAGCGTGACCGGACACGGTTCAGCTCGACTTCAGCCTGTGTTTTCTGCGTGGTCAGATAGGCAATGTTCTGCTCGGTGAGCGTGTTACCCATCGCCGTTTCCATGTCGTTGTCGGCAATGAATTTGGCAACGCGGTTTTCCTTTTCCTCAACTTCCTCACGAAGGGCAAACACACGATCAGACAACCATTCGGTAGCGCGCCGTGTGGCGTCCAGCTTCGTTTCAAGCTGTTGAACCCGATACTGATCCGCGATGGCATTGGCGAGGCGGGCAGATGTTTCTGGCGAGGTGCTCGTGACCTCAACGTTGATAAGATAGGTGGTGCCGATACGCGAAACACCAACACGCCCCATCAACGTGCCGACCACGCTATCCAGAATGGCGCTCTCGCGCTCATCGACACTCATGCCTTCAAACGGGTCGACCACGCGCGTATCCATGCCGACCAGTGATTTGACCTGGTTCTTCAGCTTGCCCAGTGCGCTGGTCTTTCGCTCGCGCAGTGTCCAGTTGAACTCAGGATCCTCGATGAGCTTCTGTTTGACGGCAACCTTCGTCAGAAGTGACTTTGACTTCATGATCATGACTTCGGTGTCGATCACCGCCGTGCTGACCGCCAAACCACTGAGAACACTGCCCAGGTCGATCACGTTTTGCTGCTCAGTATCCAGCTGGACCACAGAACTCGATTGGTAGAGCGGTGTCTGGTTGAACGTCATGTACGCGACCAGCGTGAAGACCGAGAGGAAGCTCAGCGCAATCAGCCAGAAGCGCCGGTACACAGCCCCCAACAGCGACTTCAGATCTGTCGGCATGTTGTTGCCTTCGGTCTCCGCTTCTGCGGGAACCTGGGACGGAAGTTCAAAACTGAATGTCTTGGTCAAGATAATATACCGCGCGTTGGGGTTGGAAGCTTTCAGGCGACCGGCCGGATGGTCGGTCGCCTGGTATGGAAATTAAGGGTGGATACGAACCGAAATACCGAGAAGGTTCGCAGAGAAGCTCTCATCGGCCGCAAACGCCGTACCACTCCGGTCACGATCAACGCGACGTGCGAAGGCGTTCAGGTGCACCCGCTTGTTCATTTTGTACGTACCGATCACACCGAATTCGGTGATGTCGTCATCCCTGTCGGTCTCATCGTATTCATAGCTGGTGAGCTCGCCATATCCTGACAGGATGATATTGCGGTACAGTTCGTGATCAACACGAGCGCCTAGCGTCGTTTGAATGGAGCTCGCGCTGGTCCGAATGCCGCTATCGACTGTTCGGCGTGCACCATTGAAGCTCACAGTGGTGAGACGGGTCGGGAACCATTCTACATTCGCATCGACGGCCAGACCGTCAGTGTCTTCGTAGAAAGTGTCATCCTTTTCTTCGCTCAGGTAGCCAATGGCCACGTCACCGCGGATCAACGTGTTCAGTTCGAAGTCCACACCACCGTAAACAGTGTAGGAATCTGAATCCCTGGACCGTTCCGCACCATCGACGACGATCAGATTATCGTACTCACGCTGTTGGATCATGCCTTGGCCAAAAACAGCCACGTTCGGCGAAATCGCATAGCTGAGGCGCGAATTGAAGAGCGTGTCAGACCGGTCACGGAAGTCCTGATCGATCGGCGTGCCGTCAAGGGAGACCGTGTCGTCATAGTCGACTTCCGCAAATGTCACAGAGTTCGTCCAGCGAATACGGTCATTTGTATAATTGGCACTCAGCTCGACGCCTGCGCGGGTATACTCGATCGGCTCGCCCAGTCCGGATGTGTTCGATGGGTCGGACCGCTGATCCGTAGATTGCTGGTAGAAGACCGCGCCGCCAAGTGCGACGTCGCGCGTGACGTCCAGACGGCCCCGCAGCCGCGTATTGACGTCATTGGCTGACTGGTCACTGAAATCCTGGTACTCGTCACGGCTGACAGACACGGAAGCGGCCACTTCGTGCACGCTCCAGTTTGTACGAGCCGCAATATCAGCACCGATGCGGGCGATAACATCAGATTCTTCGTTGTCGCTCGTTCCCAACGCATTGTCGGTATAACCAAGGCCAGCGAACAGACTGGAATTTACCGTAAATGCTCCGAGCCGGATGGGCTCCGGATCATATTCGGGCTGACGGCGGTCTGTAACCGCCTCATACTTGTCCCGACTGTAATAGTCGCTCGACTGCGCATACGCCGTCCCAGACATCGCCGCAATCAGAGCGCCTGTCGCGACTCCTGCAAGGCTAACCCGCTTAGTATACAACATTTCCACCTCTTCCCTGGATTATGTATTCCGGTTGCTCGAACCGCCATGTTTACCAAAGGTCCCAAAGCAAGACCCATACCACTTTTCTTACAAAGAGTGAGGGCTTCATAGGGGAATACGGTGTCAGTCAAGTAATCAAAGTTAGGCAAATTCGAGCGAATTATTGGAAGGTTTCAGCGGCCCGCAAGACCGAGAGGCGGATTGTCGGCAATAATTTCTCAATTAATCAAGACATAAGAAGAGGCCCGGGACGCTGTCTTCGCGTCCCGGGCCGTCTCGTCAGACTAATTCGGCAGAATATTAATTATTAAAAAGCCCGTAGGCCCAATATTCAGCCTGCACAGTTACTGGACTCTGATGTCTATTCCGCCGCTGCCGGAAGTTCCATCTCTGTCAGTCCGGTGTACCGCTTCAGATGGTGATCGATATTGCCGAACTCGGAATCGATCATCGTCAGGCGTTTGAAATAGTGTCCGACAGCCAGTTCGTCTGTCATGCCCATGCCGCCATGGATCTGCACGGCTTCCTGACCAATGAAGCGACCGGCTTGACCGATGCGCACCTTGGCAGCGGATGCCGCCTTCTTGCGCGTGACTTCGTCTTCATCAAGCTTGAGCGTGGCCATGTAGGTCATGGAAATCGACTGCTCATGCTCCATGAACATATCGACCATGCGGTGCTGCAGCACCTGGAACTTGCCAATCGGAACGCCAAACTGCTTACGCTGGCGTGAATATTCGACCGTCATGGCGTGCGCCACCTTCATGGCGCCGCAGGCTTCGGCACAGATCGCGGCGATGGCCTCGTCGGTAACGGTTTCGATCAACGGCAGACCATTGTCGACTTCGCCAATCACCGCTTCTGCGCCAACCGCGACGTTCTCGAAGTAGACTTCCGACGCGCGGCGACCATCGACCGTCGGATAATCGCGGGTACTTACGCCCTGCGCATCCTTGGCAACGACGAAGACTGAAACGCCATTGCTGTCACGGCGATCACCTGACGTGCGCGCTGTCACAACGAAGTGGGTTGCCCAAGGCGCCCCAATGACCACGGCCTTGTGCCCATTCAGGACAAAGCCGGCGCCGTCTTTCTTGGCGGTCGTCTCAAGATCGGCCAGATTATAGCGACCGCGCGGTTCTGCGTAGGCGAATGCAAAGATGTTCTCGCCCGACATGATGCCGCTAAGGTATTCTTCCTTTTGCGCATCCGTGCCGCGCTTGAGGAAACCACCACCGCAAACAACGCTCGGCACGTAAGGCTCGACCACGAGGCCCTTGCCGAACTCTTCCATGACGACCATCGCATCAATCGGGCCGCCACCAAGGCCGCCATCTTCTTCGCTGAACGGTGCCATCAAGAGACCAAGCTCAGCAAACTGTGCCCACATTTCAGGACGCCAGCCCGCTTCGGACTCGACCACCTTGCGGCGCGTGTCGAAATCATACTGCTCGCGGATCAGCCTCGAGAGGCTGTCGCGGATCATGTTCTGCTCTTCGGTGAAATTGAAGTCCATCTTCTATCCTCCCTGCCTCGTGCGCCCTAAAGGCCGAGGATCATCTTTGAAATAATGTTGCGCTGGATCTCGTTGGATCCACCGTAGATCGATGTCTTGCGCATGTTGAAATACGTTTCAGCCGCAAAGTTCGCATGGTCGGGACCGACGCCAAATCCGTCATTCCCCGTATTTTCCATGCCATAGCCATACGGAGCACCATAGTTTCCAACGGCCTCGAGCGTAAGCTCGGTCAAGCGCTGCTGGATCTCGGTTCCCTTCACTTTCAGGATCGAACTTTCGGGCCCGGGGCCTTTGCCTGCTGCCTCGGAAGCCAGCGTGCGAAGTTCAGTGAATTCCAAAGCGGTCAGGTCGATTTCGAGCTGGCTGATCTTGCGCGCAAAATCTTGCGATTGAAGCAATGGCTGACCATCAACCAGCTCTTCTGACGCGATACTGCGCAAGCGTTCAACGCCCCGCTTGGAGCGCGCAACGCCAGCGATACCGGAGCGCTCATGAGCAAGCAGGAATTTCGCGTAGGTCCAGCCTTCATTTTCCGTGCCGACGAGGTTTTCAACCGGAACGCGGACATCCGTCAGCCACGTCTCGTTCACTTCATGCGTACCATCGATCAACTTGATCGGCTTCACTTCGATGCCCGGCGTGTTCATGTCGACAAGGATGAAGCTGATGCCTTCTTGAGGTTTCTTCGCCGTCGGGTCCGTACGGCAGAGGAAGAATCCCCAATCCGCGTGCTGCGCCAGCGTGGTCCAGGTCTTCTGGCCATTCAGAACATAATGGTCGCCGTCGCGAACCGCTGTCGTCTTGAGGCTTGCAAGGTCAGAACCTGCGCCTGGCTCGGAATAGCCTTGGCACCACCACACTTCGCCGGACCGAATGCCTGGCAGGTGACGAGCCTTCTGCTCTTCATTGCCGAATGTGTAGATAACTGGCGCAACCATCGACACACCGAATGGCAGAGGCATCAGCGCATCAACGCGAGCATTCTCTTCCGACCAGATATAGCGCTGGGTAGAGGTCCAGCCGGTGCCGCCGTATTTTTCAGGCCATGCAGGTGTTGACCACCCCTTTTTACCGAGCACTTTGTGCCAGGCGAGGAATTCTTCGCGCGTAAGATCCTCACGCGACCCGATACCCTCAAGTTCTTTCGGATAGTTTTCGCGAATGAATTCGCGGACCTCATTGCGGAAGGTAATCTCTTCCGGCGAAAAATCGAGATTCATGACGGCTCCTCACTGTGCGCTTGATGCGCATCGTACTTATCCCCTCTAATTCAGCCATTTTCGGCTAAAGGCAAGGTGACGTGAGCGTAAACGTCAGGTTCTCGTCGCGTCAGGTCGCATTTGCCGCTGAAGGCTCAGCAATGAAAGGGGCACACGCTGTCTTGAGCAACCCAATTGCCGTAGCGGAACCCAGTCCGCCCCCGGTTTGAAACTCGAGTTGAAGGAGGGGTTGCAGGCCCAACCGCTCGACTGCCGCCTCATGAGCTGGTCGCCGTGTCACGTGCGATGCTATGCAGTGACTGATGGCCTTTGGTTCGATTGAATGCACAACCGCGGCGGCGATAGTGGTTGCAAATCCATCCAGAACCACCGGGATTCCCTGATGCCGCGCCGCAATGATTGCGCCGACACAGGCCGCCAATTCCCGACCGCCAAGATATCTGAGAGCTTGTAACGGATCAGCCAGATGCCCCCGATGCAAAGCCAGCGCGCGCGATACGACGTCCACTCGCCGCTCTACCAAATTGGCCGTGGATTGATTGTCCGGCCTGACCCAGTAATCCGGCGCTCCGCCATACAATGCGCACGCGACAGCCGCGGCGGCGGTGCCGACCCCTGCTCCGGAGACGGCAAGCGCGAGCAGATCCGGCTTTTCCTCGGTGGCCTCAAACCCGTATGCGATGGTCGCGGCACATTCCCGCTCGGTCATGGCCGGCTCCTCCGCAATACTTGGAGTTGGCTTGTCGATGGCAAGATCGAACACGCGTATGGCGGCTCCGGCCTGTGTTGCTATTGCCGACAGCGGCGCCTTGCCTTCCCGCAGTGCATCAACATGTGCGCGCGTATCCGTCTGACTTGAGAGCGAGACACCCTCTGACTGAAGGCCGTGTGAACTGGCGAACACTGCCAACACCGGGTTTTCGATACGTGGAGGAAAGCGATGCTGCCAATTAGCAAGCCATTCTGCGGCCTTGCCGAGACGACCGAAATCTCCCTCACGGCCCATTTCGAGCAATGCCGCACGCACTTTCTGGCCAGGGGCCGGATCCACATCCACCGACGCCTTAATTAGAGACCTGGCATCCGCCAATGGTGAAGTTTGTTGTGCCGGCTCACTCAAAGCAGGTTGCTCCCAATGCATTTGAAATCGATTTCATCTTATAGCAGACAACACATGTTAACTGCGACAAGGTTTTGTTACCTCGTTTATGAGATACTTGTGTCCTCTCGTGAGCTGACTAACCTAAATACATGACCACTCAACCCATAAAATCCCCTTGCATCAAAGTGTGCGCTGTAGACGCCTCTACAGGACTCTGTCTCGGTTGTGCACGGTCACTTAAGGAAATCGGAAGTTGGGTAAGATTGGGACCAGACGGACGCGAGAAGATAATGGCCGAATTGCCTGAGCGGATCACCCGGCTTGAAGCGCTCGGCAAACGCTAGGATTTCTCGATGTCCATAGGAAAGACCCTCGTATCCGGATTTGGCGCAGCTGTGCTGATTTCCGCAACTGTCGCTTTCTTTCTCGTCCCTAGGCTGGAGCAGCATCAGGCAGAGATTGCCACAATGCAACCGGATCCGGCACCGGCCCCGTCCGAGAAGCGCACATCGGTAAACTTTGCGGATGCCGCCATTATCGATCGCGAGTCAGATGGCCATTACTGGACCCGCGCCGAAGTGCATGGAACAGCGGTCAAGTTCATGGTCGATACCGGAGCCAGCACCGTCGCCTTGACCTTTCGTGATGCTCAGCGGATTGGTTTGAAACCGGAAACGCTGGACTACAAATGGGAAATTCGCACGGCTGGCGGCATCACATATGGCGCTGCCGTCACGCTGGATAATATTCGCATAGGCCAAGTCGAAATCGAACGTGTCGATGCCATGATCCTCAAGGACGGGCTCGAACAATCGCTCTTGGGTATGACCTATCTTGGCGAACTCTATTCATACGAGTTCAAGCAAAGCCAATTGATCATACGCCGGTAATTTTCTCACCGTTCTGGCCTTTTCCGACACCAACTTCCCACGCGAACCTTTCTGCATCGCCGGCCCATCGGGCATAGGCCACGCGACCCTCAAGTCCCGCTGCATCCATCAGGTCGCGATACCAGTAGTCAGCCCCGGCATTCAGCCTTTGCGGATGCACGCCCCAGAGCAGACAGGCCGTGCGCAAGCGCTGATCGTCCAATGACCCGTAAAGAATCGGTGCCGTTCCTCGGACTCTGGCAAAACGGGCGAGCCGATCAAAAGCGCCAGTACGTAGGGCCAGCGCTGTCGCACCTTCCGCCTCGGCCATACCCTGGGCCGTCTCTGCAACAACATCGATTGCGCTTTGCGCAGGTATGTCACCCGAAAACTGTTCCAGCGACCGCCGATAATCCTCAGCGCCCTCTGTGGCACGGATGATCCGGGACATGATGGCCACCGTGGTGGCGGGATGGCGTCCGACTGCGGTCTCACCTGACAGCATGACTGCGTCTGCGCCTTGATAGATGGCCGTGGCCACATCGGAAGCTTCGGCGCGGGTCGGGGCGGCATTCTCAATCATGGATTCCAACATCTGCGTCGCCACGATTACCGGCCGGCCCAGTCCGCGAGCACAACGTACGATCCGGCGCTGGATGACCGGCACGTCTTCAGGCGCATACTCAACACCGAGATCCCCTCGCGCGACCATCACAGCGTCGGCCGCGGCAACAATAGGCTCCAGGTTTGAAATGGCGGCAGGCTTTTCGAGTTTGGCGACAAGCGGTGCCCGACCAGCAATGATGGCCTTCACTTCTTCGATGTCTTCAACTGTCTGCACAAAGGACAATGCGACGAGATCAACGCCAATCTCGAGCGCGAAATCAAGGTCGGCGCGGTCTTTGTCGGTCAATGCTCGCACCGGCAGGGCCTTGCCGCGAACCGTGAAGCCCTTCTTGTCGGTCAACTTGCCAGGCACGTCAGCTCGCACCATCGGCTTGCTGCCTGCCTGAGTTACGGTGAACATCAGCTTGCCGTCATCCACCAGGATAACGTCGCCTTCTTCGAGGATTTCGACAATCTCGGCGTGCGGTACTGGAATGGTATCTTCCGCCTCGGTCGTCTCAGCGGCAACGACCGCATATTCCTTCTGATACCGCAGTCGCAGCTCTCCACCCGGCAGCGATCCGACGCGTACTTTGGGCCCCTGCAGGTCTCCCAGCGTAGCGAGGGGACGACCCGTTTCTTTTTCAGCGGCGCGCACAGCATCCAGGGCATCTTTGTGTGCACTGTACTCGCCATGGCTGAAGTTCAAGCGGAAGACGTCAACGCCTGCATAGGCCAATGCCAGAACTTCCTTCGGCGAGCGACTGCCCGGACCGAGTGTTGCGACAATCTTTGCGTTCTCACCAATTAGCCGATTTTCAGTCATTCCGCCCTCCTATGACAAGGTTGACACCGGTCCTATACGAGTCCCTTCGGGTATGCCAGCCGATCTGTTTTTCCCCCGCTCAATACACAAAAACTTCATGTGCGTGCATCCAATCGACCAAGTCGATGCATCTTCCTATGCAAAAGGAGAAATCGAGCATGAAATCAGCCCTCTTGGCCCTGTCTGTCCTGGCCGCCTGCGCCGTGCCCCTGTCACAAGCCGAAACGCCGCCCACCGAAGATCGGGTCGAACCTGTCCAGGTCATGGTGCTCGGCACCTATCATTTCGAAAATCCGGGCCTGGATCTGGTGAACACGGATGCAGATGATGTGTTGGCGCCGCACCGCCAGGCGGAACTGCAAGACCTGGCCGAGCGGCTGACCGCGTTTCGCCCCACCGCCATCGCCCTGGAGCGCATCCGCCAGACCGATGATGCGCTCGACCCGAACTTTGTGGACTTCGTCCCCGAGGATTTGACCCGAAAGCGCAACGAGAGGGTCCAGATCGGCTACCGCATCGCGCACGAGACCGGAATTGACCGGGTCTACGCAGTCGACACTCAGGATGGTGAAATCGCCTACTTTCCCTTCGATCGGGTGGAAGCCTTTGCTGCACGCACGGGCCGGGAAGACAAGATCACCAGTCTGATCGACACAATCAAGACCCAAGCCGAAGTCCTCATGCAAGACCAGGCCTCAACCCCCATCGCAGAATTGCTGGTCCGACAGAATGACCCGGCTGTGATCCGCACCATGCATTCAGACTTTTACTATGGCCTGCTCGACATGTCGGATATCGAAGATGCTGCGGGTGCCGTTCTGAACTATGGCTGGTATGCTCGCAATGCCGAAATCTTCGCGAACATCACCGAAATTGCAGAACCAGGAGACCGGATCCTCATCGTATACGGATCAGGACACAACTATTGGCTGCGCCACTTCGCGCAGGAAACGCCCGGCTTCGAACTGGTCGAAGCCACCCCCTACCTCACCGATTAGTCGACAGCAAACGGATCATAATTGAGAATCGGCGCAAGCCAACGCTCCGCCTTGCGCGTCTCCCACCCCTTGCGCCGCGCGTAATCCTCGACCTGGTCTTTTTCGATACGTCCAACCGCAAAATATACGCTGTCGGGATGCGCGAAGTAGAGTCCCGAAACACTGGCTGCAGGCGTCATGGCGAAGCTGCTGGTCAGCGAAACGCCAATGCGCGCCTCAGGTTCGAGCAGGCGGAACAGGGTTTCCTTCTCGGTGTGTTCCGGCTGGCTCGGATAGCCGGGAGCCGGCCTGATGCCGCGATACTTCTCCTTGATCAGTTCAGGATTGGACAGGTCTTCATCGGGAGCATAAGCCCACAACTCCTTGCGAACACGCTCATGCATGTATTCCGCCATCGCCTCTGCAAACCGGTCAGCCAGCGCCTTGACCATAATGGAGGAATAATCGTCGCCTCTCTTAATGAAGTCTTGCGCAATTTCCTCCGCATGCGGACCTGAAGTAACGCAGAATCCACCGATCCAGTCATCGCCTTCCGGTGCAACAAAGTCGGACAATGCGAAGTTGGCGCGGGAATTATCCTTCACCATTTGCTGGCGAAGCGTATGAAAGACATCCCCTGAATCGAGGCAAATATCATCGCCATCAGAATTTGCCCTCCAGAAGCCCACCACAGCTTTCGGCTTCAACCACGCTTCCCCGACGAGTTGTTGCATCATGGCTTGAGTGTCATTCCAAAGGCCGGTCGCAGCCTCGCCGACAATCTTGTCTTCCAATATCTGGGGATACTGACCCGCCAGGTCCCATGCCGAAAAATAGGGAGTCCAATCGATATAGCGCGCCAACGTCGCGAGATCGAAATCTTCAAAAGTCCGCACGCCCTCAAACGTTGGCTGTGGCGGCGTGTAAGTTTTCCAATCTAGTTTGAGCCTAGCCTCGCGCGCCTGACCTATCGGCAGTCGCGGTTTCGGCGGACCGCCCGCGCGCGCTTCGCGCATCCGCTCATAGCGTGCTTTGGTCTGCGTTACAAAGGCCGGTTTGTCGTCTTCGCTCAATAGCGTGCTGACGACGCCGACGGCACGGCTCGCATCGGACACATGCACAACAGGGGCTGTTCGGATGACCGGATCAATCTTGACCGCCGTATGAGCGGGACTGGTCGTAGCACCACCAATCAGGAGTGGCTGTTTCATACCACGCCGTTCCATTTCGGAAGCAACATAGACCATCTCATCAAGACTTGGTGTAATCAGGCCTGAAAGCCCGATGATATCGACACCCTCTTTTTCGGCCGTATCCAGAATGGTTTCTGCGGCCACCATGACACCAAGATCCAGGATCTCATAACCGTTGCAGGCCAGAACCACGCCCACAATATTCTTGCCGATGTCGTGAACATCTCCCTTCACAGTCGCCATCAGAACCTTACCATTCGAAACATCCACAGTGCCGAGGCGCTGCTTCTCCTCCTCCATGTAAGGTTCGAGCCAAGCGACAGCCTGTTTCATGACGCGCGCGGACTTCACCACTTGCGGCAGGAACATCTTGCCAGAGCCGAACAGGTCGCCAACGACATTCATCCCGTCCATCAGGGGGCCTTCGATGACATGCAGCGGACGCTCGACCGATTGGCGCGCTTCCTCGGTATCCGCATCAATGTATTCGGTAATGCCGTGCACGAGCGCGTATTCGAGCCGCTTCGCGACAGGCGCCTCGCGCCAGGACAGATCCTTCTCGGCCGTCTTTCCTTTCTGGCCCTTGAAGCCTTCAGCTATCTCGATCAGCCGTTCAGTGGCATCCTCGCGACGGTTCAGAATCACGTCTTCGACGCGCTCGCGCAGGTCAGCCTCGATATCATCATAGATATCGAGCTGGCCGGCATTGACGATGCCCATATCCATGCCTGCCGGAATGGCATGATAGAGGAAGACAGAATGCATGGCGCGCCGAACGGGCTCATTGCCTCGGAAGCTGAATGAGACATTCGAGAGCCCACCGGATATATGACATCCCGGGCATGTTTTGCGAATTTCGCGCGTCGCCTCAATGAAGTCGACCGCGTAATTGTTATGTTCTTCTATGCCCGTTGCGACGGCAAAGACATTCGGGTCAAAGATGATGTCTTCAGCGGGGAACCCGACTTCTTCAGTGAGAATTCTGAAAGCACGTTGGCAGATCTCGACCTTGCGGTCTTTGGTGTCGGCCTGACCCACTTCATCAAACGCCATAACCACGACGGCCGCGCCGTAAGCGAGGCAGGCTCGCGCCTGCTTCCGGAACGTCTCTTCGCCTTCCTTCATGGAAATGGAGTTGACGATCGCCTTGCCTTGAACACATTTCAGGCCAGCCTCGATCACCTCCCATTTGGAAGAGTCGATCATGACCGGGACACGGGCAATGTCCGGCTCGGCGGCGATCAGGTTCAGAAAGGTGCGCATGGCCTCGGCGCCATCCAGCATGCCTTCATCCATGTTTACGTCGATCACCTGCGCGCCGCTCTCGACCTGCTGTCGCGCAACCTCAACGGCATCCGCGTAACGACCTTCGGTGATCATTTTCCGGAAACGCGCAGAACCTGTCACATTGGTACGTTCACCAATGTTCACAAAAGATTGGGAAGCTGCAATTGTCATTTTCTCGTTTTCCCGGCGTCTAGCGGCCAGTTGCCATCGACCACAGAGGGAAACCCGTCTGCAGGACGATTATACCAATAAATCCAGGCGGTTTCGCCTGACTCAGCCCCGGTGTCATCCAACAGGGAAATTCGTTTACGCAAGTATAGACTGGTCACCGGGTCGTTGGTTACGTCCTCGAAGGCATCCATTGCTGACATGATCGCTGTATCGCCGATCCGCCAGCGAATACCATGGCAAAGCTCATCACCCTCGATGACACCCGGAAAACCTCCAAGATCGATCATCCGCCCTCGAAAGCGGCAGGGCGCCCCGAAGACACCCGCACTGTCCAGCGGCAGATCGGCGGGTTGCCCGGCCGCGCCCAGCTTGAGCAGTCCATAGAAAACGAAAAGGTCTCCGACCTCCACGGCTCTGGCCGTCATGAGGCCACCTCGAATGGCTCCAGCCCCGACAGGCGCATCGTGTGTTTGCTCGGCGCCGGGTCACGTGGCTTTATGCTGTCGACTGCGTTGGCGATCGCCGCGATATGTTCCGGGGTGGTACCACAACAACCACCCAGAATGTTCACAAGACCATCCTTCGCCCAACCACCTACAGAACCGGATGTTTCTTCAGGTTGCTCATCATACTGGCCCATTTCATTCGGCAGACCAGCATTCGGATAGGCAGCGACAAGCGTGTCCGCTACGCGTGACAGAGCCGCAATGTGCGGCCTCATCAAGTCAGCGCCAAGCGCACAATTGAATCCGATAGCAAAAGGCTTCGCGTGACGTACCGAGTTCCAGAACGCCTCGACCGTCTGGCCAGACAGTGTACGACCAGACCGGTCAGTAATCGTGCCGGAAATCCAGATGGGCAGTTGGTCCATGCCCTCTTCTTCAAGGTCCATGATCGCCTTTATCGCCGCCTTGCAATTCAGAGTGTCTGTAATCGTCTCAATCAGGTAGAGATCGACCCCACCCTCGTTCAGCGCACGGATTTGTTGGCGATAGGCTTCATAGACCTCATCAAAGGTCACAGACCGAGCGCCTGGATCGTTTACATCCGATGACATGGACAACATCTTGTTTAGAGGCCCGATGGAGCCCGCCAGGAACCTCGGCTTGTCCGGCGTCTTCGCCGTCCACGCATCGGCCGCAGCCCGGCCGAGCTTCGCCCCTTCCAGATTGATGTCCCAGACAGATTGCGGGTCCAGCTTGTAGTCATCCTGCGCGATGACCGTTGCGCTGAACGTGTTGGTCTCGGAAATGTCGGCACCTGCTCCATAATAGGCATCATGCAGGTCGGTCACGATATCCGGCCGCGTCAGGCACAAAATATCATTGTTTCCTTTCATCTGGCCGGGATAATCAGACTCGCTGAACCGAGTCCCTCGGTAATCTCCCTCCTCCAGGCCGCGCCTCTGAATCATGACCCCCCACGATCCATCGAGAATGAGAATTCGTTCCTTGGCGGCTGCCTTCAGGGCGCTGATGCGATCTTGTCTGTTCATGGCTCAAGCGGCCTCAACTGGTTTGGGTTTCAGTCCGAGCAGGCGACAGGTGGACAAAGCCAACCCAGCCCGGTTCAGCGTGTAAAAATGGAAATCGGAGACCCCCTCATCGGACAATTTCCGACAAAGGTCCGCCGCAACGTTAGCTGTTACTAGTTCCCGCGTTTCCTGATCATCCTCAAGGCCCTCATAGAGCTCATGCAGCCAGGTCGGCAGTGATGCGCCACACAGTTGAGATATACGCTTCAAGCCCTTGAAATTCGGTTGCAGCATGATGCCCGGCACAATGGGCATGGTAACACCACCTGCACGAGCCTTTTCCAGAAAATTCAGATAGATTTCCGGCTCGAAGAAGAATTGCGTGATTGCTCGATCCGCACCTGCATCTTGCTTTGCTTTCAGAAACGCGATTTCGGCGTCCCACCCCTGACTCTCAGGATGAAGCTCAGGATAACAGGACACAGAAATCTCGAAGCAGCGACCGAGATCGGGCCGATGGGCACGAATGCCTTCAATCAAATCGATTGAATCCCTGAACCCACCGGGGTGCTGTTCGAATTTCTCGCCCATGCCACTCGGTGGATCACCGCGAAGGGCAACAATATGCCTTACCCCAGCCTCCCAGTAATCTTCCGCAACGGACAGCACTTCATCCTTGGTTGCACTGACGCACGTCAAGTGACCAGCCGGTCGCAAATGGGTCTGTTGAGCAATCCGGCGAACAGTGTCGTGAGTACGCTCACGCGTAGATCCCCCGGCGCCATAAGTGACGGAAACAAAATTCGGAGTCATCGGCTCGAGGCGCTCAACCGTTTCCCACAGGCGATCAGCCATCGCTTCGGATTTCGGCGGAAAAAACTCGAATGAAACAGACGGCGAGCCTGCCTGCCGAGGGGTAACGAGCGAGCTCATGCGACATGCTCCTTGGGTTTGGCGGACTTGACCGCCTTCCAGATATTTACGGTGAGACCATCCTGTTCACCTTCGGGAGGCGCAAAGGAACGCGGCTCGAAGAGGTCGAGGCCCACATCGGCAGACCACACAGCCATAGCTTCGTGCGCCATACCCAACCGGTGATGGCCATACTCGGCGCGCAAAAACTCCAGATCATGCGGTGCGAAATCCACGATCAGGAGCTGGCCGCCGGGCTTCAGCACACGGCTAGCCTCCGCGATCGCCCGATTTGGCGCGTCCATATAGTGAAGAACCTGATGAATGATCACCAAATCAGCAGAGTTGTCGTCAAACGGTACAGCTGTCACGTTCCCCTGACGCACGCGGGCACCATGCATGCCTTGCTGTTCCAGATTTGCCCGCGCGACAGTGAGCATATGATGACTTAGGTCAATGCCCTCTGCTTCCTCGGCCAAAGGTGCAAATAGGCTCAGCATACGTCCGGTACCGGTTCCGAAATCCAGGACGCGCCCAAATGGTCCCATCCCCGCGAGTTCGACTAGAGCCCCCTCGATCAGATCGTTGGGATAGTGAAGAGACCGCAAACGGTCCCACGTCTCAGCGATGTTTGAGAAGTAAGCTTCAGCTGATTCCGCACGCGCAGCGCTCACTTCGTCCAGACGTGCTGCATCACGAGCCAGTTCCGGCTCGTCTCGATCCAGTTGCGCAAACAAGGAATCCAGAAATGCTTTTCCATACGACCCGGTTGAAGCGCGGTAGAAGACAAATGAACCTTCAGGCAAACGCTCAACCAAACCTGCAGCCGTGAGCGCCTTCAGGTGGTGAGACAGGCGAGGCTGGGACTGCTCCAATACCTGCACCAGTTCCCCGACCGACAGGTCGCGCTGGCGCAACAGGGCCAACACCCTCAAACGAGTGGGCTCCCCTGCTGCGCGCAGAGCCTCAATCATGGATGACAGCCGTGAAGTCATTTAATGATATAAACATTGATTTATATGTTTTTGCAACACAGCTTTACAGAAATATCACCTATGCGTGTTTCGGTAGAGATTGAGAGTTGAAGCGCCAGCGCTTAACTACCATCTACCGGCTTCCACAACGGGGTTATCCACACATGACACAGCGACTCTTTGCTGCGGTTCTTGCCATGGGGCTAGGAGCCTGTGCGTCCACACAAAACCTTGAATCCGGCACCGTTCCCGATCCTTACGAAGGCTTCAACCGTCAGATGTTCGCCTTCAATAGTGGCGTAGACAAGTATGCGCTCGGCCCCGCAGCAGACTTGTATGAGACGGTGACCCCCGAGTACGGTCGCGACCGACTGAGCGACTTCCTTCACAACTTGAAGTCTCCAGTGATCTTTGTAAACGATGTCCTGCAGGGCGAGAGTGATCGCGCTAGCGAAACATTTGCTCGATTTTTTCTGAACTCGACGCTGGGTATCGCCGGACTTTGGGACGTTGCTGAGTATACCGGTATTGAGAAGCACAATGAGGATTTTGGACAAACCCTTGCTGTGTGGGGTGTCGACAGCGGCCCCTTCCTGATCCTGCCCCTCATGGGTCCAACAACGCCGCGTGACCTGTTCGGTAGCGGTGTGGATCGTGCGCTGGATCCGCTTGTCTGGACAGAGTTCGATAACAATCCCGACCTCGACGATCACATCGAAATGAGTCGTGGAATTCTCGGAGGGCTGAATGCCCGCGTCGCCCTCGATGATGCGCTGGAGCAACTGAATGCTCAGCCAGAGCCCTACATCGCTTTGCGGAGACTTTATTCATCCCAGCGTCAGGCAGAAATACGTAATGGTCGCATAGACGAGGAAGATGCTTACGAGGATCTCCCTGATTTTGACGAATTTGAAGAGTAGGTCCGGGGCGTGATGACCACCAACAGGAGCGAAATGTGAAACGCTACTACCGATATTTTGCATTGGCTGGCGCTGCAGTATTGATGCTTGCCCCAACCAGCCAGGCAGACGCAAAGACAGAATCCTATGTTCAGGAGAATGCCAGTGACGTATTGGCATCGCTGAACGATCCGTCCCTGGACTCAGAAGAGCGCACAGAAAAATTCAATACTTACATGGATGAGTTCACCGACATGACTGCGGTGTCCAACTTTGCCATTGGCAAGTATGCGCGCCGCTTCAGCGAAGATGAGTTAGCTCGCTACCGGAAAGTTTTTCGGGAGTATGCACTCGCAGTTTATGAGAATGAACTCGACGCCTATCGCGGAGAAGCCGTGATCGTAAAGGATTCGGTGGATCGATCTGCGACCGATTCGATCGTCAACACGGTCATTAAGCGTCAGGACGGCAAAGACATGGATGTGCGGTGGCGCGTTCTGACCCGCGACGGCAAGTATCAGGTCGTAGACGTTGCCCTGAATCTGGACGGTAATTTGATCTGGCTCGCAATCGAACAGCGCGCCCAATTCCTCGCTTTGCTAGACCGCTCGAACGGCTCGGCCGAGGCCTTGATTGACAAGATCGAAAGCATGAAGCGGAAGCTGGAAACCGAGAAGCGAAGCTAGTCGTCTGAAATCAGCCAAAGATCAATAGCCCCCACCAGACGGCTGGTTGGGGGCTTTTTTACGTGTGGCTTACACGCTCCAGCTGCGGAACGGTTTTCCAGTCAGCTCCCGAAAGCGACTCGCATCAGTTTTCAGCTTCTGCGCCAGATTAGAACGAATCCTGTCGTCGAATTCTGGAACTTCGACGGGTTTCCTCGTTTTGACCGCTGCGCGCAGGGAGTCGATGAGGACTCGCGGCGTGCGCGAACGGACGTATCTCCCCATACCTGTATCTCGCATTTGCCCCCACCAACGAGGCATTTTGCGAATTTCCTCTCCCGAATTTGCCTCGGGCAGATTGCTCAAATGTTCGACGGCCGAAGGTGCCAGACCGATATGCTCTGCGATCCGCCTGAACACGGAGGAAGAGTTGGCAAGCAGATCGTTGAAATCTACGATTAAAATGTCGTCTTTAGACCAGTACTCAAAGTAGGGCTCCAACTGGTAAGCATATTTGCTAACCATAAGTATGTGCTCACCCTCATGTGTGTCGAACACATCAGCCGGCTCAGCGAGAGATGCTGAATGCATGAATGTATGCTTGTATTGGGACTCGGCCCGCGCAACGGGATCCCGGGCGATAAAGATCAGCTTCGAGTTCGGAGCATTTTCATACGTCCGCGCTGGTGCGCCTGGAAACATGTCCCGCTTTGTATAGTTCGGACAAAAATCCACCCAAGGAAGGTCCGAATTGCCGAACTGTTTGCGATACCAGCCCAGGCCTCGCGCAAAATTTTCTTTGGACAGATAAAAGTCGGTTTCCTTGCATTCCGGCACGGCCACTAGACCGCTTTCAAGGAATACTCGGTACAGGGCGGTCGTGCCAGCTCGCATCGCCCCAATGACGATTGCGTCAGCCGCAGTCTTGTCCCCTGGTTCGCCGGTTTGGATCATCGTCGAACATTCCCGCATTGTCATGGGCACAAATGCCCAATTCGAGCATATACGCACATTCTGTCCCCACCCTTCAAAGGGTGAGCCTCTTATCGGCAAAGGAATGGCAACGCGCAAGCATTTCGTTAACCAATGTTAACGAAATTCGAATTTACACCAAAATTCGATCACACTTCTCACTACCCGCAAAGCAAACGCTCATCAGTAATGCGATGACAATTCATTTTTAGTTTGGGCCAACAAGTACGGCCCGACTTCCAGCGGGCCGAAAATCTTGCCAATCAGCGGGCAAATTTCTTGAACTTCAGACGCTTGGGATTGACGGCATCCTCACCTAAGCGGCGCTTCTTGTCTTCAAGGTAGGAAGAAAAGTCGCCTTCGAACCATTCAACATGGGAATCGCCCTCGAATGCGAGAATGTGCGTTGCCATACGGTCCAGGAACCAGCGATCGTGCGAAATGATCACCGCGCAGCCGGGGAAATTGTCGAGACCTTCTTCGAGCGCCTGCAAGGTTTCCACGTCGAGATCGTTGGTCGGTTCATCTAGCAGAAGCAAATTGTGGCTACCTTTGAGCATCTTGGCGAGATGGACACGATTACGCTCACCACCAGATAGGAGCCCGACTTTTTTCTGTTGATCTGTGCCCTTGAAGTTGAACGCGCCAACATATGCGCGCGACATGACTTCAACACCACCCAAATCGATGACATCCGTCCCCCCGGAGATTTCCTCCCAGACATTCTTGTCGGAATCGAGTTTGTCGCGACTCTGGTCAACATAGCCAATCTTCACCGTATCACCGATGCGCAGGCTACCCTGGTCTGGCTTCTCCTGCTCAAGGATCATTTTGAACAAGGTCGATTTACCCGCACCATTCGGGCCGATGACACCAACAATACCACCAGGAGGCAATTTGAAGTCCAGATTTTCGATCAGGAGATTGTCGCCGAATGCCTTTCGCAACCCTTCCGCCTCCAGAACGACTCCACCAAGGCGCGGGCCGGGGGGAATCCGGATTTGTGCGGTCATGACCTTCTCGCGCTCAGCCTGCGATGCCATTTCCTCATAGGCGTTGATACGCGCCTTGGATTTTGCCTGACGCGCCTTCTGACCAGAACGAACCCACTCAAGTTCCTTCGCCAGGGTGCGCTTGCGACCGGACTCTTCACGCGCCTCCTGCTCCATCCGCTTGGCCTTTTGCTCAACCCACCCGGAATAGTTGCCCTGGAAGGGAACACCGCGGCCACGGTCGAGTTCGAGGATCCAGCTGGTAATATCATCAAGGAAGTATCGGTCGTGGGTCACGAGGATCACACAGCCCGGGAAGTTGATCAGATAATTCTGCAGCCACGCAACGGTTTCGGCGTCGAGGTGGTTGGTCGG
>NZ_DFME01000085.1:41847-42076 GCF_002375605.1 Hyphomonas sp. UBA3601
GAAAGAAGCAGCTGGCAGATCGCGACACGGCGAACCTCGCCGCCGGACAGGCTTTCCACATCCGCGTCATCATCGGGGCAGCGCAGCGCGTTCATCGCCATCGAAATCTTGGAGTCGATGTCCCATGCGTCAGCCGCATCGATCTTCTCTTGCAGCGCCGTCATCTGCTCCATCAACTCGTCGGAATAGTCTTCGCCAAGCTTTTCTGAAATGGTGTTGAACTCGTCCA
>NZ_DFME01000085.1:42273-43983 GCF_002375605.1 Hyphomonas sp. UBA3601
GCAGGTAACCGACTTTCACGCCCTCGGCCGCCCAGGCTTCGCCTTGAAAGTCCTTGTCTTCACCCGCCATGATACGCAGCAGCGTGGACTTACCAGACCCGTTGACACCGACGACACCGATCTTGGCATCCGGCAGGAAATTCAGGTGAATGTTCTCGAACACCTTCTTGCCACCGGCATATGCCTTGGTCAGGCCTTGCATTTGGAATACGATTTGGGGACCGGCCATTGAAAGCGTCTCCTGAAACTTTGGGGGAATATGTCGCCTCAGTTACGCGGACGTGGCCGAAAATCAAGCGGGTAAGCGCAACCTGTTCTGAGAAACATCTCTGGCAAACCTCGCTCAGCCAGAAACCTCCCCTTCTACCAAATTGTCGATTAGCCTTCGATGCGTTTGCGCTCGTCGTCGGTCAGCACACTTGCGAGACGCTCGAGCTCGGTTTCAGCACTTTGATTTCCCATATCCTGAGCCCGACTGAACCAGCGCCAAGCTTCGACAAAGTCGGGCTGGTCCTGGCCATGCCCACCTGCATGAGCAATTCCGAGGTTGAATGCGCAGCGATTGTCGCCGAGCTCTGCGCCCTTGTCCCACCACGATTGCGCGGTTTTGAACTCTTTAGGGCCACCAGCGCCGGTCATCATCATGACGCCGAGGTATGTCATCGCGTTCACTTCGCCCATATGCGCGGCCTGCTCAAACAAACGGCGCGCATCCGTCTCGTTACGCTCGCCACCAAGGCCTCGTAACTTCATGAACCCCAGATTGAACAATGCGGGTGGCAGGTCAGCCTCCGCCGCCTGTGCATAATATGCTCTGGCAGCGGCAAAGTCCTGATGGACGCCCCGCCCATGATGTAGCATGGCGCCGAAATTGTTGGCAGCCGCAGCATGTCCGGAGTCCGCAGCCCGGCGCATCAACGCCGCGGATTTCATCAAGCTCTCTCCGCCCTCGCTATCGAGTAGCAAGGCGACCGCTTGTTCGAACAGAACATCCCCTTCCGCCATAAGTGCACGATATGCATAAACCACTACTTGCATAGCGACTTTTGGCAGTTTTTGCCTCACAAAAGTTGAAACAAGTGTTTAGTTTTGGCGATTGGTTAGCTGTCCGATAGTCACTGAATCTGCATGCATGAGTGGCGAACACGAATACTCAGGGCACACTTCGATCAATCTCAAAAAAACTTTCCTCAGGACACTATCCATCCATGACAGAATTGACCCTGGATCGCCTCTTTGCGTCGCCTTCCCTAACTGGCCAAACAACACTGGGCATCAAGTACTCTCCCGATGCTGCACGGGTGACCTTCCTCAAGCCTCGGCCCGACGACCAGCAAAGACACGATCTCTGGCAATTCGACGTTGAGACAGGCGCGCCGTCCCTCCTTGTGGATTCCCTATTGCTTGAACCAGAAGAAATCGTTCTCTCAGAGGAAGAAATAGCCCTACGCGAGCGCAAGCGAATTGCGGGGAGAACAGGCATCCTCGACTACTCATGGGGTACAGCCACGACGATACTCGTCCCACTAGGGGGAAACCTGCACTTGGTCACCCTTACTGAAGACAGTCCGCAAGTTCGGCAACTAACCGATACCGATGCCTTTGACTATGATGCCCGCATTTCACCCAAAGGCACGTATGCCAGCTTCATTCGCGACGGGGCGCTCTGGATAGTTGATCTTGCGACGGGCGACGAGAAACGCGCCTCTC
>NZ_DFME01000085.1:44116-49383 GCF_002375605.1 Hyphomonas sp. UBA3601
ACACCGGATATTGGTGGAGCCCGGACGATAAGTACATCGCCTATACGCGTGTGGATGAGACATCCGTGGACATCGTTCCACGCTTTGATATCGCCGCAGAAAATGTTGCCGTTATTGAGCAGCGCTATCCTCGCGCGGGTCGCCCCAACGCCATTGTGGACCTATTCGTTCTGGAGGTGGAAACCGGCATTGTCACGGAGATTGGATGGCGGCGCAACGACTGGGGACACGCAACCGACCAATATCTCGCGCGGGTCAATTGGACTGAGAGCAGCCTCTACGTCCAGCGCGTCAATCGGGCTCAGACACAGCTCGAAATGGTCCAATTCATGGCCTTCAAGCATTCCGAGAAAGGGTTGCGCCTTTATGAAGCCACCGTCGCTCAGCTTGATGAGCAACCCAATTGGATCAATCTGTCTTCAGATTTCGTGAGCTTGGGGGATACAGGCATTGTTCTCACGGAAGAATCTCGTGGTTACCGCCAAATTAGTTTGTTACCGCCTTCGACAACCCACCCCAGACAACTGATTGGCGGTGACTGGGTTGTCGACAAGCTGCAGCATGTAAAAGCCGACATGTCCGAAATACTCTTCACAGGGTTTCTGGATACTTCGCTTGAGTGCCACCTCTATCGCGCCAAGCCAGCAACTTCTGGCTCAGCAACTCCTCCAGAGGTCGAGCGCATCACCTCCATAGGCCAAACATGGTCCATTGCCATGGCGCCAGACGGGCGATCCTTTGTCGGAACATCATCATCCCCAAGCCACCCCCCTCAAACGGGTCTGTACGCTTCTGACGGCAGTTTGATTTCCTGGATTTCGGACAATGCGCTCGACGCAGACCATCCATATCACTCCTTTCTGCCGGATCACGTCACACCAGAGTTCGGAGTCCTGTCCGCCGATGACGGTCAGATTCTACACTATTCCCTACTGAAACCGCCCGGTTTCGATGCTAGGAAATGCTACCCGGTTATTGTGGAAGTGTATGGCGGGCCACATGTCCAAACTGTCACGCGCAGTTGGGGGAGTCTGTCAGATCAATATCTCGCCCGTCAGGGATACCTCATCTTCAGGCTCGATAATCGAGGCAGCTGGAATCGCGGCAAGAAGTTTGAGGACGTGATCCATCACCGCACGGGCCTGCATGAGGTCAGCGACCAGATGATGGGCGTGGACTGGCTCAAGACACAACCATTTGTCGATCCCGGCAGAATTGCCATTCAGGGCTGGTCCTATGGCGGATACATGACACTGATGACCATTCTGCAAGCGCCAGCTGATACATTCGCGTGCGCTGTCGCGGGAGCTGCGGTTGCAGACTGGAGCCTCTATGATACATTCTACACGGAGCGGTATATGGGGACACCACAAAACAACCCAGGCGGCTATGAAGCCTCCAGTGTTTTTCCAAACCTCGACGCGCTTTCGACCCCCCTCCTCCTCATTCACGGCATGGCAGATGACAACGTCACCTTCGACAATGCCACACGACTGATGGCCAGACTTCAGGAATTGGGCAAACCGTTTGAATTAATGACCTATCCGGGCCAACGCCACGGCATTCGGGGAGAAGCGCTGCAACGCCACCTGATGCAAACGCGTATGGCCTTTTTGGACCGCAAACTGAAGAGACCATCAGAATGATCAAACCCTGGAAAATCCTGGAAAGCCGTCAAACCTACAAAGACGACTTCCTTTCGGTGCGCACGGATGTCTGCCAACGTGAAGACGGCCATGTAGTGCCCGCCTATCATGTGTTGGAATTCACAGATTGGGCCACGATTATCCCGATCACTGACGAAGGCAATATTGTGCTGGTCCGCGAGTATCGGCACGCCGGCGAGATCGTCCTCTTGGGCGTACCCGGCGGCGTCCTGGATCCCGGAGAATCCGATCCGGAAATAGCAGCCCGGCGGGAATTACGCGAGGAGACCGGCTACACGGCGCGCGAGTTGATCCCCGTTGGCATCTGTTATCCGAACCCGGCAACCCAGAATAATCAGCTTCATTATTTTTTGGCCACGGGCTGCCAGAAGACAGATGCTCAGTCTCTTGACGCAAACGAGGAAATCGAGGTCGTCGAGATGCCTTACAAAGACTTCCTGGAATACGAAGCATTCGAGACTCAACACGGCCTTCACGCGGCGGCACTGTTTTACACCGAGCGGTATTTCGGGAAACATCCCGAAAAACGACCGTGAGGAAATGCCCATGCCTGCCTTCCAGCCTACTGCCGACCAATTCAGGGCGTTTCGTGACGACCCGAACGATGGCCCCATTACCCAGGTAAATTTGCTGAAGTTTCGAGTTAAAGCTGAGTATCAGCCGGATGACCCCGAATTTGGCGAAGAGATCAGCGGGGAATACGCCTATATTCGTTACTCCGAAGCCTTCACTTTCGCGGCAAAAAAGGTCGGCGGCTCCACATTGCTCCTTGCATCGACCGAACGCTATTTCATCGGTCAGGGCGATTGGGATGGCGTGCTGGTCAACCAGTTCCCAGATCGACAGGCTTTCATCGCTACGCTCAACCATCCGGACTACAAATCCATGTCTCGCCATCGCGAGGCAGGCCTGCTTTGCCAGGAATTGATCGTGACCCGTCCCACTTGGATAAACGGGAGAAAGCTGTGAGCCGCTACGAAATCTTTGGCGCGCTCGGCTCGCCCTATTCCATGAAAGTGCGCGCCGCCCTGCGGGCCAAACGCCTTGTCCATACCTGGACCGGTATGACAGCCGACGACCGACAAAGCGTCATGCCAAATGTGCGGGCACCCGTGATCCCTGTCATCCGCCAGCCTGACGGCAGCTGGGTGAATGATTCAACCCCCTTCTTGCTGTCACTCGAAGGCGAAGGCCGAGACCTCTTGCCACCCGATCCGGTTGCCCGGTTTGCCTGCCTGTTGCTTGAGGACATGGCCGACGAATGGTTCATGAAAGCCATGTTCCATTACAGATGGGCATATGACCTGGATGCTGAATGGTGCGCCAATTGGCTGATCTATGACACGCTTCCCAACACAAGTCGCCTTGGCGTGGAAGAAGCTGCTGCCACCATTCGTGACCGGCAAATCAGCCGCATGGCTCTTGTTGGCTGCACACCCCAGACTGCCCCTCTGATAGAGGCCAGCTGGAAGCGCATCTGCAAAGTTCTGGAGGCGATGGCAACCGGGCCAACACGCTTCTTGTTCGGAGATCGCATTTCGCTCGCGGATCTTGGCTTTTACGGTCAGTTGAAAGTCATGAGTGTTGACCCCACTCCCATGACCTGGCTGCGAGCGGACACACCGTACTTGTATCGCTGGATTGATCACGCCGATGATGCGAGCGGTATCGAAGGTAACTGGTCTGATAGTATCAGCCCGGTGGTCCACGACCTTCTCGCAATAGCAGGGGAAACCTATTTGCCATTCCTGAAAGCCAATCTTGATGGGCTCAATTCCGGATCAGACAGTTTTTCGCTTGAAATAGAGCGCGGGCGCTATGAACAGGGCGTATTCAAGTATCAGGCAAGATGCCTGCAAACCTTGGGCGATGCCTGGAAAGATCTGGATGTTGTCGCGCGAGACAAACTTGCTGAGTGGATTGGACCAAACGCAAGCATCCTTTCAACAAACGTTTAGCAACTCGGGTACAAGACTGCGCCTGAAGAACGAAATTCTGTTTTCTTGTGGCTCGGCTCAACGCAGAGTCAGCGCGAATCCCACTGCGAGGCATATTATCCGTGACGAAAAAACCGTCTCCCATCTCAGAATTGCTGCACCACCGCGCCCGCAACCTTTCCAAGGGTGCACCAGTATCGCTTCCTATCATGGCGAGTACGACATTCCTGTTGCCAGGAGATCCGGACGGCAGCCATTTCTATGCGCGCAATGGAAATCCAACAGTCGAAAGTGTCGAAGCGGAGATAGGCATTCTGGAAAATGCCGAGACGGTGCTGTTCCCATCCGGCATGGCCGCTATCGCCGCAATGTTTCACACAGTGCTGCGCCCGGGAGACAAGGTTCTGGTGCATGCAGACGGCTACTACAATGTTCGAGCCCTGTTGAATGAACACTTCGCACCCCGGGGCATAACCGTCGAGACTTGTCCTACCGCCCAGATGGCGGATGCTGACCTGTCGGGCTGCCGGCTCGTAATGATTGAAACACCGTCAAATCCGGGCCTCGAAGTTTGCGACATCGCGGCTGTGGCTGATCGGGCAAAATCAGCCGGAGCCTTGCTGGTGGCTGATAACACGACTGCAACACCCCTGTGCCAGCAACCTCTCGATCTTGGGGCGGATATGGTCGTGATGGCTGACACAAAGGCCATGGCGGGCCATTCAGATGTTCTCTGCGGACATGTAGCAAGTCGGGACACATCCCTGATGAATCAGGTGCGTGGCTACCGTCGTTTGGGCGGCGCCACGGTAAGCCCGTTCGACGCGTATCTGCTGCATCGCGGGCTTGAGACCCTGGAATTGCGCGTTTCGCGGGCAAACCAGAATGCTCTAATTCTGGCAAATCACCTATTATCGCACCCCTCTGTGCAGACCGTCCGGTATCCCGGTCTCCCGCGAGACGCGAGCCACGCAGTTGCGTCTCGCCAGATGCGAGACTTTGGTCCGATCGTGAGCTTCACGTTAAAAGATCGCGCAAGCGCAGAAAAGTTTATTGATAACAATCCACTAATAGTGCCCGCCACGAGCTTTGGAGGTGTTCACACCTCTGCTGAGTGCCGAGTCCGCTGGGGAGACCACGTCGCCGACGGATTCGTCCGCTTGGCGTGCGGAATAGAGCCCAGTGAAGACCTTGTAAAAGCTACGGAAAATGCTTTACGAGATATCAGTCCGGTTTGATGCTGGGGAAGTGACTTTCACGGACAAGTGGTATAGCGTTTGCTCTCAACGAGCAGGGGTCTCGTTTCATGAAGCGACTGAGTATTGTCCTTTTCTTCGCCCTGCTGGGCTTTGGCGCTTGGGGCTGGTTCCGTCTGAACCAGCCTGAGCCGCCTATGGCGTTGACTGAGCCCCTGCGGATCGATCAAGGCGAGATCCAGGGCGGTGTTGATCCAGACAATCCGGAAATCCAGGTTTTCAATGGGATTCCCTATGCCAGCGCCCGTCGTTGGTCAGCGCCAACTTCCCCGCCGCAATGGGGCGCCATTACCCGGGATGCGAGGGAATTCGGCCCGCAATGCCTGCAACCCCGCGGACATATGAATGAGGTTGTCGACCGTATCATCGATGGTAACGGCTTGCCCTGGTGGAAACGATTGGCCGCC
>NZ_DFME01000085.1:49494-52164 GCF_002375605.1 Hyphomonas sp. UBA3601
TGGTGGAAACGATTGGCCGCCAGGCAATACCTCGCTGCCCAGCCTGAGCCCGCTGAAGCTGAGGACTGCCTGTTCCTGAATGTCCGAACGGCAAATCGCGGCAAGCCTCGGCTACAGCCGGTAATGGTATGGATTCACGGCGGCTCTCATCAGGCTGGGGCGGGTTCGGCGTCATATTACCAGGCAAATGGCCTTGTGGATAAAGGCGTCGTTCTGGTCACAATCAACTACCGGCTCGGACCATTCGGCTACATGGCGCACCCTGCCCTGACCGAAGAAGCCGGAACATCCGGCAATTACGGCCTGTTGGACCAAGTTGCAGCACTCCGCTGGGTTCAAATGAATATTGCGCGCTTCGGCGGCAATCCAAACAATGTCACCATATTTGGCGAAAGCGCAGGCGCGCAATCTGTCAGTGAGCTGATGGCAACGCCTCTTGCTGACGGCCTGTATGACAAGGCCATCTTGCAGAGTGGCGTCAGCAGTTACAATGCGCTTCACCTGTCCCACTCGCCATTGCCCAATGTGCAAAGCTCCGAAGAAGTCGGTGTCGAGTTCCTTTCATCGCTGGCCGATGGCACCGCTACCGCAGACCGGCTTCGCGCCATCCCGTCGGGGGCGATCATCGACCGTGTTCTGTTGAGGCAGGATTTGGTCAAGTACTTCTTGCCGACAGTGGATGGTAACGTCCTGCCCGTGCCAATCGGCGAAGCTATTCGGGACGGTGGCGCCAATCGGGTTCCAGTCCTTGCAGGCTATAATGCTGATGAAGGCACTCTATTTTACAGTCAGCGCAAATCGCCGACAGCCCTGCTGCCGAACATCTCTGGTTCCATCACACAACGCGAAGCGATGCTGGAAGGCGTGTTTGGTGTGAACTCATCGAAAGCGCTACAAGCCCTCTATGGCATGACATCCTTGGAAACGTGGGATCGGGGCGCCGAAAAAATGCTGGGCGATGACTTGTTCGGCGTCCATACGCGTTTTCTGGCCAAAGCCAATGTCGCTGCTGGCCAGCCAACTTGGCTCTACCAATTCAGCCGGACGCCGCCAGGAAAGTCTCAAACGCTCGGTGCATATCACGGGGCCGAGATCGCGTTTGTCTTCGATAGCCACAACGGCTTCCTTCCGGCAGCTGATGACGATGAAATCCTGACTGACAGAATGATTTCGTACTGGACCAATTTTGCCAAGACAGGTGACCCCAATGGCAAAGACCTGCCTGAGTGGCCAGCTTATGATCCGGACGCCGATATCTGGCTGGAATTGGACCATGAGATCAAACGCATCAGCGGCCTTCGCGCGCGCAAACTCGACATACTGGAAGACAATCTCAATTTGCGGATCGACGCCATCAAGCGATCAAAAACACCGTTTGAGCTGATCGAGAATACGGCACTTCTATCGACAGCCGCCGGGCTAGGCGGTGAGGAGCGTTTCGCAAATAGCGACTAGGCCCGCCTGGTCGACAGCGTCAAAAGCATTCAGTTCTGTCGAGTCGACATCCAGTACGGCAGCGAGATCGCCATTTGCGTCGAACACCGGAACGACAACTTCAGAATTGCTCGCTGAGTCGCATGCGATGTGCCCGGGAAATTCATGAACATCCGGAACAATGATCGGCGCGCGCGTCGCCGCCACATGCCCGCAGACCCCTTTGCCAAAGGGGATGCGCAGACAACCAAGCGTGCCCTGATACGGCCCAACAACCAGTTCGGACTCCTTCAGAGGGTCAACCATGTAGAATCCCGTCCAGAAAAAGCGGGGTGAAAAGGCCTGTGACAGGATACAGGACGCTGTCGCATAACGCGCAGTGATCGATGTTTCTCCCGCAACAACGCTATCAATTTCCGCCTTCAATTCCTTGTAGCGTTCTGCCCTGTCCATATTCTGCCTCATCTGTGCCTTGAGCGGGCTATATCGGCTGGATGCAGGCACTTCGCAATAGGGCGTTGAAGCTGACACCAACCTCTGAAATAGTCGGAGCAGTCAAGGCGGTGGACGGGGCCGCTGCCATGAGGGAGACAGTCATTGAGCCTGACGGGACGCCTAAGCGCCGCCTTGCTGATCGCAGCCTGTCTCACCGTCCCTGCGGGGGCGCAGACAGGCGACGACTATGACGACCTCACCTTGGACGCCCCAATCGAGATTCCCGACTCGAATGATTGGGGCGAGGTCACCCACCATCCCGAAACAGACCTTGAAACACTTGAACAGGCGCATCGGGACTATCTTAGAAAATCGACCCTCCAGCTCGAACGACCGGAAGCCGATCCTGTCGAGTTCGATCCGCCCTCTCCTCCGCCTAACTGGCTACGAGGATTGTTTGAGTTCCTTAGTCATTTGGGCCCGCTTCTAACGCTCATTTTCTATGTAGCTATCGCCGCCTTGATTTTGGGCGTGTTGTACTTCCTTTTCGGAGAGGCGCTGCGTATCCGGTTTGGCAAAGATGGCAGCAAAGCCGACAAAGTCGGCGACGATGTCATCCCGGACTTCCGCCCGGCAGAATCCGTCGCCCGCTCCCTACTGGAAGAGGCCGATGCGCTTGCCCGCGCAGGAAAATTCGCGGAGGCCGTGCACTTACTCTTGTTCCGGTCAATCGAGGACATTCAGACGCGCATCGAGATCGGCGTGCCTCGCTCACTCACGGCACGTGAGATCGGCAAGCTT
>NZ_DFME01000085.1:52252-54799 GCF_002375605.1 Hyphomonas sp. UBA3601
TTGGCTTCCTGCCAGATCGCGCGCGGACCGCTCTCAGCCCGATCATCGCCATCGTCGAACGTAGTTTCTTCGGCGGCCGGGATGTCGACGAAAGCGGCTGGCATATGGCGCGGGCTTCCTACGAAGACTTCGCATTTGGGGAGCAGTGGACATGAAGGATCGTTCTCACGTCGACTCCCCGTTCAGTGGCAAGATCGTCGGCATATTGCTGGCAGTGGCGCTTTTTTCCTTTGGGGCAATCATGGTGCTCGCAGGCTGGGCACCCGAATTGCGGGACCGGAATGTGGCCGGTGCGCACCCGTTCTCAACCTCGGCGCTCGGTTATAATGGCTTCGTGCAACTCCTTCAGGAACAAGGCTATCCGGCGGAAGTCTCCCGGCTGGAGCGCACGCTTGAAGACAGTGATTGGGGCCTACTCGTCTTAACACTCCCCCAATGGGGTGCAGCAAAGGCGCTCGAAGACTTAGAGCCACAGCGGACTACTTTGCTCGTCCTGCCGAAATGGACCGGCATGACTGATCCTCTTAACAAGACCCATCAAAAGGATACGCGCTTCATGAATGCGCGCGTCTTGAACGACTTACTGGAGACGATAGCTATCGATGCGGAAATCGGACGTATCGATGTGCCAAGTGAAACCTCAACCCCCTTCGGATCAATCGCGCTCAAACCAGACGTGAAGATGCAAGTGTTACGCGGAGACTCGCTTACGCCGATTGTTGAGACACAGGATGGGATCCTGCTCGCCTGGGCGCCCGATGCGGACATGTATGTTCTGTCCGACCCCGACATGATCAACACTTTCGGTTTGTCGCAGTTTGAGAACGCTCGCTTTGCGACTCAGATGATCGACTTTCTTCGTAATGATTACGACGAGCCGATTATATTTGATGCGACTCTCCATGGTTTCGTTCGGTCCGAGAATCTGCTGCAGATGATTTTCGACATCCCCTTTATCGGCGCAACGTTGACTGCGTTGGCGGCCGCTTTCCTGCTGGGCTGGGCCGCGCTCATACGATTTGGGCCACCTGTGAAGGAAGGACGCGCCATTGCGCTTGGAAAACAGGCGCTGGCTGACAACTCCGCAGGCTTGATTACGATGGCGCGCCGGGAGACGCGTATAGCACCCGCATATCTCCACATGATCCGCCGTCGTGTATCCCGGGATATAGGCGCTCCAAAGACATTGAATGAAACCCAACTCACCGCCCTGTTCGACCGGCTTGGCCCGGAAGAAGAGTCCGGCAAACACTTCACAGACATGGCGTCGGGACTGCGCGGTCCTGCCACCAGCCGTGAAGACCTCATGAACAAGGCGCGCGAGCTGTTTCGCTGGCGCAAGGGAATTATCGGGAGATCCATGAATGAACGTGAATGACATCAAGGCGCTGGCGGACCGGATCCGTAACGAAGTGCGCAAGGCAGTCGTGGGACAGGACACAACGGTTGATGTTCTTCTGACTGCGATATTCTCGTCAGGGCACGTCCTTCTTGAAGGCCCACCGGGAACAGCCAAGACCCTACTGGCGCAATGCTTTGCGAGATCGATTTCACTCGACTTCGGTCGCATTCAGTTCACACCCGACCTGATGCCGGGAGATGTTCTCGGCACGAACCTGTTCAACTTTCAAACCAATCAATTTGCCCTCACCAAGGGTCCAATTTTCACCGATCTCCTTTTGGCGGACGAGATCAATCGAACACCTCCGAAAACACAAGCCGCGCTGCTAGAGGCCATGCAGGAACGCAAGGTGACGATTGATGGCGACACCTACCCGTTGAATGACCGGTTCACGGTGATCGCGACCCAAAACCCTATCGAACAGCAGGGCACATATCCCCTGCCGGAAGCGCAGCTTGACCGCTTCCTGTTCAAGCACACGCTGGACTATCCAAGTCGTGAAGAAGAGCTCGCAATTGTTTCCAAGCATGGCACTCGCACGGGCATGAAAACCGCAGCAGCGTTCGGCATCGAGCCGGTTGTCTCGGCAGAAGAACTCAGTGAAGCTGTCAATTCGGTTGCTGAAGCCCGGCTGCAGGACGATATCATTGCCTACATCGTGGATATTATTCGCGCGACCCGGACAACCCCGGCCCTGGAAACTGGCGCTTCGCCGCGCGCCGCTGCCGCGCTGGCCACTGCGGCCCGTGCCCGCGCCGCGCTCGACGGCCGGGACTTTGTTATTCCAGACGACGTGAAACTGCTGGCCCTGCCAGCACTCCGCCACCGCGTTTTGTTATCCCCCGCCGCAGAAATCGAAGGCAAGACGACCGACGAAACTCTTTCAGCTATCATCGAACAGACGGCCGCACCGCGGTGATTTCACCCACACCTCGCGCCATCTTCCTGATGCTGCTCGGCGTGCCGCTCATGGTGGCTATAGCTCTGCTGCGTCCTGAGCTCTGGGTCATATCCGCTGGCTGGGTCGGCGGCATCGCCAGCCTGATCTTTGCGGATGCCGTCCTGGCCGCATCCCTGCGAGCCTATGAGGCAGATGTAGACGCGCCGGCACTGCTTTATGTCGGCGGGTCTGATCCAGCGGACCT
>NZ_DFME01000065.1:0-1313 GCF_002375605.1 Hyphomonas sp. UBA3601
CTGACGCGCTCATGCTGAGCGAAGTCGAAGCACAGGCGCGGGGCTCCGCGGTCTAACGGCAAGAACCCCCAGCCTCCACCGGAGCGGCGGACATGTCGGCCGTGGGTCCCTAGACCCCCACGTCCAGCATCGCCTT
Source organism: Hyphomonas sp. UBA3601 (assembly GCF_002375605.1). Taxonomy (NCBI): domain Bacteria; kingdom Pseudomonadati; phylum Pseudomonadota; class Alphaproteobacteria; order Hyphomonadales; family Hyphomonadaceae; genus Hyphomonas; species Hyphomonas sp. UBA3601. The sequence goes on from NZ_DFME01000065.1 coordinate 137, forward strand.
GTAGGCCGGGCGCGCCTGCACTTTTTCCAGCCAGGCCCTGGTCGCGGGCAAGGCCTCCAGCGCGCCCATGGCCGCAGCGGACTGGACCTGGAACGCCATCAGGCAATCGGCGGCGGTGAAGCTGTCGCCGGCGAAATAGGCATGTTTGGCCAGGTGCCCCTCGATCGTCTTCATCGCCTTGGCCTGTTCGGCCTCCATGGAGGCGGCCAGCGGCGTGTCCAGCAAGCCCGCATTCATCAGGTAGAAGCGGAACAGGCCCGGCAGGAAGATCGCGCCCTCGGCGGCATGGACCCATTCCAGGTAGCGCGGGAAATCAGCCGAATCCGCGCGCGGGTGTAGCGTGTGGTCCGGGTCGTGTTTCGCCAGCAAATATTCGGCAATCGCGCCGGTCTCGGCAATCACCGTGTCGCCATCTTCCAGCAGGGGCGACTTGCCCATCGGGTGGATCTTGAGCAGGTCCGGCGGGGCCAGCCGGGTTTCCGGGTCGCGGCTATGGTGGACAATCTCGTGCGGCACGCCGAGTTCGAGCAGCAGCCAGACAATGCGCTGCGAGCGCGAGGCGTTGAGGTGGTGCAGTTTCAGGCTCATGGAGGACTCCCCTAGATGGATTCTTGGCGCGGCGGCTCTATCTTAGGCGCATGCAGGCCTTCGCAGAGCTTCTTGACCGACTAGTCCTAACGCCTTCGCGTAACGGCAAGCTACGCCTGATCGTATCCTATTTTCGCAGCGCCCCAGACCCCGACCGGGGCTATGCCCTCGGCGCGCTGACCGGCGACCTCGACCTGAAGAGCATCAAGCCCGCCGCGATCCGCGAACTGGTCACCGACCGGATGGACCCCGAACTGTTCCGCCTGTCCTATGACTATGTCGGCGACATGGCCGAAACCGTCAGCCTCGTCTGGCCGGGCGAGCGGCGCGCGAACCGCCCGCCGCCGCTGGCCGAGATTGTCGAAGCGCTGGACGGCGTGACACGGCCCGAGGCGCAGAGACTGGTCGCCAACTGGCTCGACGGGCTGGACCCGACCGGCCGCTGGGCGCTGCTCAAACTGATCACGGGCGGCCTGCGCATCGGCGTCTCCGCGCGGCTTGCCAAACTGGCGCTCGCGGATTTCGGCAGCGTGGACGTGACCGAGATCGAGGAGATCTGGCACGGCCTCGCCCCGCCCTATCCCGAACT
>NZ_DFME01000065.1:1480-13700 GCF_002375605.1 Hyphomonas sp. UBA3601
CCCGAGCCGGACATCAAGGCGCCCTTCCGGCCGGTCATGCTGGCGCACCCGCTGGTGCCGAAAGCCGAGCGCGATAATCCCGATGCGGTGGACCCGGCCCTGATCACAGCCGACGCCTTTGCCGCCGAATGGAAATATGACGGCATCCGTGTGCAGGCCAGCAGCGAAGGCGGCGTGCGGCGGATCTATACCCGCACGGGAGACGACATCTCCCATACTTTTCCGGATGTGCTGGCCGCGATGAGTTTTGAAGGAACGCTTGATGGCGAATTGCTGGTGCGCGGGGAGGATGGGCATAGCGTCGCGCCGTTCAATGAGTTGCAGCAGCGCCTGAACCGCAAGACCGTCTCGAAAAAGCAGATGGACGCGCGCCCGGCCTTCATCCGCGCCTATGACCTGTTGCAGGCTGGAGACGAGGATATCCGCCCCCTGAGCTTTCGCGAACGCCGGGAACGCCTGGAAGATTTCATCGCGAAAACGGCCAGCCCACGCTTTGACCTGTCGCCGCTCGTGCCCGTTACCGACCTGACGGCGCTGGACGCGCACCGCATGGAGCCCCCTGCCCCGGAAATCGAGGGGCTGATGCTGAAACGCTGGGACAGCCCCTATGTGCCCGGCCGCGTCAAGGGGCATTGGTATAAATGGAAGCGAGACCCCTGGCTCGTCGATGCGGTCTTGCTGTATGCGCAACGCGGCCACGGCCGCCGCTCCAGTTTCTATTCCGATTTCACCTTCGCCGTCTGGCGCGATGAAGACGGCGAGGATCGGCTGACGCCCGTTGGCAAGGCCTATTTCGGCTTTACCGACGAGGAGCTGAAACAGCTCGACAAATTCGTCCGTGACAACACGGTCGAACGTTTCGGACCTGTGCGCTCCGTGACGCCATCACTTGTTCTGGAAGTGGCCTTTGAAGGCCTGCAGCGCTCGGCCCGTCACAAATCCGGCATCGCCATGCGCTTTCCGCGTATCAACCGCATCCGGTGGGACAAGCCCGCAAACGAGGCGGACCGTTTGGAGACTCTAGAGGCAATGCTGCAAGAATGAAAAAAGGCCGGATGACATGCACCCGGCCCTTTCGAAACATAGTGAAACCGAAAGTCCTTAAACGGACTCTTTCAGTTCCTTGGAGACGCGGAAAGCAACTTTCTTCGACGCCTTGATCTTGATGGATTCACCCGTTGCCGGGTTGCGGCCCATGCGTGCCGGGCGCTTGCGCACTTCCAGCGTGCCGAGACCGTTCAGACGGAAACGTTCGCCTTTCTTCAGGCGCTTGGTGATCCGATCAGCCAGGTCGGAGAAGATTTCTTCCGACTGCTTCTTGGTCAGACCATGAGCCTCAGCCATTTCTGCCGACAGCTGGCGCATCGTCACCGTGGTTGGTGTCTTTGCAGCCGTCGCCTTTGGGGCCGCTTTCGGCGCAGCTGCCTTGCGGGCAACTGGCTTCTTCGCAGCGGCCGTCTTGGCAGCAGGCTTCTTGGTGGCCGTCTTGGCCGTGGTGGTCGCCTTCTTGGCGGCCGGTTTTGCAGGGGCCTTCTTGGCCGCAGGTGTCCTTGCCATAAGCAAATTCCTCTTGTGAGTCTCCGCAGAGATCGGGGCGTATAACGTGAAAACGCCAGCCTGCATCCCACTTTTTTCACACGCCGCGGATTTGCCCCATTTGAAATTCAGCTCATATGGAAAACATGAAAACATATTTGCCCCTGGTCGTGATTCTTCTCGGCGTGCTTCAGCCCCTGTCCGGCGCGCTCGCGCCTGCACTGGGCATTGGCACACCGATTGGAAACGCCACTCGTGACATGACGCTTCCGGAACAGCCCTTGCCGGCGTTCTTTTCACTCTGGAGCGTGATTTTCCTCGCCTATTTGCTGTTCGGCATTTCCTACTGGCGTGCCCGCGAGCCCTGGATGGAGCGAATTGCGGTACCCCTTGCCTGGGCTGGTGCGTTCAACATCGTCTGGATGATCAGTGCGCAGCTGATCGCGTCTCAACCCCTGGATTTCCTGCTCCTTTTTCCAATCGCCATTGCCGTATGGACGGCAGCATTTCGCATGGACCGTTTGCGTGAAACTGGCTGGAGTCCCAAGAAAGCTCTCGCAGATCTTACCGCCGCCATGCTGTCTGGCTGGATTACCGTCGCCATCGCGATCTCTGTTCCCTTGACCCTGCGCAGCTTCTCGAGCCTCGGGGCGACTGATTTTCCGTGGCAAATGCTCTGGATCACGCTGGTGACCGCCAGCATTTCGGCGTGGATGTTCGCCCGCTATGTTAGCCGCAGTTGGTGGTATTTCATTGCCCTGGGCTGGGGCATGATCGGGATCGTCCTGAACAATTGGTATGTGACGGAGATGAACTGGCTCGCCATTATCAGCGCAGGGGTGCTTACTCTCATTCTCTGCTTGCGCCTCTTTCGGGGTGCCGACGGATCAGTCATACCCGCCTGAGCAAACTGGACAAGCGGCGCAAACTGACGCTCTTTTGCCCATAGAAACAACGAGCCCGGCCACTTTATGGATTTCACCACAATCGCCCTGCCCGATATCGACACCACAGACTGGCCTGTCTGGCTGGCAAGTTCTTGGCCATTCATGGAGAAGTGGGGCGCCGTTGTCCTGGCCTGTATCCTGATCTGGTTTCTTTCGGGCATGGTCAAACGCATCATTACCGCCTTTGGGAAGCGCGTGACCGCCAAGGACAAATCATTCGAGGGATCGAGTTGGGATATTGCCAGTTCAGTCTCTCGCGTTTTCGCTTTGATTTTCATGTCTCCCCTGCCCCTTGGGCTCGCGGGCTATGACTGGGAAGCGATCATAGACAAGCGCGGACCAGGCGCCTTCGCTGCGGTCGCGATCCTGATCATTGCGGTGACCTTTGCGAACTGGGTTGCCCGATCAATGCGGAAAATGGGCAATCAGGCTCATATGCGTCACGGGGCCGATGATACGCTGTTTGCCTTCTCCGCTTCGCTCCTGAAATATCTGATCTTCGCCGTTGCGATCGTATTGGCACTGACCCAACTCGGCTTCCCGACGGCATCGTTGGCGGCGCTGCTGGGCGGCGCAGCGTTGGCCATTGGCCTCGCGCTTCAGGACACGCTGAAGGCGGTTGCGGCCGGAGTCATGTTGGCCATTTTCAGGCCGTTCCGAATTGGTGATTTCGTCACCCTGGCAGGCATGGACGGCGAAATCACTGACATCACACCCTTCCGAACGACGTTCAAGCAAATCGACAACAAGATCGTCTCGGTCACCAATGACAAGGTCTGGGGCGATCCGCTGGTCAATCACACACGCCAGACACGTCGTCGCTTCGATCTCTACTTTGACATTTCCTATGACGACAATATGGATCATGCGCTCAAAACCCTGCTGGACACGACGAATGAGCATCCGCGTATTCTGGCCAAGGATGAAACCTGGGTCGGCGTGCATACGCTTGCTGATTGGAGCGTTCGGCTGCGCCTGCGCGCTTTTGTGGCGACGCCCGAATTCGTTCAGGTCCGCGCCGACATCACAAAGGCCGTCAAGGAAGCCTTTGATCGTGAAGGGATCACCATCCCCTTCCCGCATCAGGTCAACATGGCTTACCGGCCACCTGCTGAGTCGAGACCGGAACACGCGTCACAATCAGACATTACAGAGACTGAAGACTAGCCTGCCCTGACAGTAAAAAGGAGACCTCCATGCCTGAAGAGCTGACTGCAGCCGCGCTCTGGAGCGAATACAGCCCCTTCATCATTTCATTCGGCGTGAAAGTACTTGGCGCTTTGCTGGTCCTGATTATCGGTCTGCGCATCGCCGGCTGGTTGGCGGGCCTCGTTCGTAGCGCAGCGCTGAAGCGCGAAGGTATTGACGATACGCTCGGCAATTTCTTTGCCTCTCTTGTCCGGTGGGCCATCACGGCTGCTGTGCTGATTGCCGTGCTGCAGGTCTTCGGGGTTCAGGCCACCAGCTTCGTCGCCGTACTCGGCGCGCTGACCCTTGCCATTGGCCTGTCCATGCAGGGCGCCCTCGGCAATATCGCGTCAGGCGTCATGATCATGTTGTTTCGCCCCTACAAGCTCGGCGACTATATCGAGGCCGCTGGCGTTGCCGGCACCGTTAAAGACATCAATCTGTTCCAGACTGTCCTGGCCACAGTCGACAATGTGAAAGTCCTCGTGCCAAACAGTCAGGCCATTGATGGCGTCATCGAGAACTATTCCGGATACGATACCCGCCGCGCCGATGTGACCTTTGGCATCGACTATGATGACGACATGGACAAGGCCATCGCCGTCATCAAACAGGTGATTGAAGCAGATGACCGTATCTTCAGGGATCCGGAACCCTTCGTGAAGGTTGTTAATCTTGGAGACAGTTCGGTCGACATTGCCACACGCAGCTGGGTGAAAGCGGCCGATGTCTGGGACGTCAAATTCCACCTCATGAAGGCAGTCAAGGAAGCCTTTGACCGGGAAGGCATCTCGATACCCTATCCGCACCAGGTTGAAATCCAGAAGCAGGCGGCCAACGACTAACAGGCCCCACCATATACTATGTCGACAGATCCCAACTCAGAACTACCGGAAGTGACAGTTGAGCCGGTGCCGGAGCCTCTGCCGCCCCGCGCACCGGTCAAAGCGCCTCCACGCTCCTTGCTCGCGCGATTGTTCGGCATCTCGGTCTGGGGATCGCTGAAGCTGCTCGGCCTTTGCATTCTGGTCGGCTTCTTCGTGCTGGCGTCCCAGTTCAATCCGTCCAATCCGGACGTCGACATGGGCGCGGCCATCGCAAATGTTGCAAGCACGACCATGGCGGCGCTTGGCTGGGCAGTGCGCAATTTCTGGAAACCAGCCCTGGCGGGTGCGGCGGTGGTGATCCCTATATGGGTCCTGTGGCGACTCGTCAGTCTGCCATTCCGGAAGTAGATTCAACCGGCGCCCAATGCTGCGTCTGGCAGATCGGGCCGATGCAGCCCTTCACTTCCAGTACACCATCGGCCAGCAATTTGATCTTGGACCCGTAGGTCTTGCCTTCCTTCGGATTGTATATCGTGCCGCCTGTCCAGCCTTTGGCTTTTTGCTTGAACCCTTCAAGCATAGTCAGGCCAAGGATTTTTGCGCCCTTGGCATCGGTCGCCGTTTCGGGGGTCGCGTCGCCAGACACACTCGCCGGATCGATCCAGACGATGACGCCGCAAGGCGTTCCGTCCCCGCAATCGGAAATCCGGATGTGGGAATTTTCTTCCTGCGTCACAAAAGTGCCGAAAACGTCGAGCGGCCCCGCCCGGGCTGTACCCGCAGCAAATGCCGCGACGGCAACGATAGCCAATGCACGATTCATGGGTGCCTCCCCGCTCAACCGACTTATACTCCTATCAGAAAAACAAACCGGGAGGAATTCAATGGACATGACAAAACTAATGTTTCGCGACGGCCTGATGGCCGGGGAACGCATTCTGGTAACAGGCGGCGGCACGGGACTCGGCAAGGAAATGGCCGAAGGTTTCCTGAAGCTTGGCGCGGAAGTGCATATCTGCGGACGGCGTGGACAGGTCTGCGAAGACACCGCAGGTGAACTGATGGACAAGCATGGCGGCAAGGTCGTGCCACATGCCTGCGACATCCGCGTGGCGGAAGCCATCACCGACATGAATGATCATATCTGGGCCAAGCACGGCGCGCTGACCGGCCTCATCAACAATGCCGCTGGCAATTTCATCAGCCGGACCGAAGATCTCTCAATCCGGGGCTTCGATGCGATTTCCAATATCGTATTCCGCGGCACCTTCTACATGACCCACGACATCGGCAAACGCTGGATCAAGGAGGGTCAAAAGGGCAGCGTCTGTTCAATCCTGACGACTTGGGTCTGGAATGGTGGGCCATTCGTGGTGCCGTCGGCCATGTCAAAGGCAGCCGTCAACACGATGACGCAGAGCCTCGCCGTGGAATGGGGGCGCTACGGCCTCCGTTTCAACGCCATTGCGCCGGGCCCCTTCCCGACGGAAGGTATGTCGAAGCGGCTGGCTCCGGATGCCGAAGGCGCCAAGCGCATGGATTCCGGCGCCGCCAATCCGATGGGCCGCGTTGGCGAGATGCATGAACTGGTGAACTTGGCCGTGTTCCTGATGGCGTCTGGCGCGGAATATGTGAATGGACAAACCATCGCGATCGACGGAGCGATGTACAATGCATCCGGTGGAAACTTCGCTCAACTGACGGCGTGGGGCGACGCCGAATGGCAAGCCGCCCGAGACGCGATTGAAGCCACCAATGCACAAGACAAGGCCAAGCGCACCGTTTGACGCCTTTCAGGCTGGACAGTCGCGCACGCAACACTAGGCTTCGGGCACGCAATCGCCGCCCGGAGCCTCACGCCTCATGACGACCCGATCTAAAGAACATGCCCTCGGCATTACCGCATTGGGGGAACGCCTGTCCGGAGTTTCGGGTCGCCATGAGGGCGTCGTCATTGGCCTGACTGGCTCGGTTGCCTCGGGCAAGACGACTCTGGCCAACCAGGTTGCTGCAGTCCTGGCCGAGGCACATGCGGTGGAAACCGTGTCGACGGACGGGTTTCTCTATCCGAACACAATCCTGGAAGAACGCGGCCTGACACTCCGCAAGGGCTTTCCAGAAACTTACAATGCCGAGGCATTGGGTGACGCAATCGCCGCCCTCTCAACCGGCACAGCCGACTTTCCCGGCTATAGCCATGTCACCTACGACGTCGACCCGGGCATGACGCGAACCATTGCACAGCCCGATATACTGATCCTCGAAGGCCTTGGCTTCCAGCCATTGTCGCCGCCTCCGCGTCCTGCGCGGGAGCCGGACTATCTTGTGTATCTCGATGCATCAGAAGACGACTTGCTGACTTGGTATACGGAACGCTTCCATCGCCTCTGGCGCGCGGCAGAGACTGACCCGAGTTCTTTTTATGCAAACTTTCTTCACATGACGGAACCTGAACTTCTCGAGTTTGCAAAATCCGTCTGGGACCGCATCAATCTGCCCAATTTGCGCGACCATATCGCGCCGCTGAAGCAAACAGCCGACATTGTCGTCCTGAAAGATTCCGATCATGCCATACGCATCACGCATGACAGGATCGGCTAGTCTGCCCTGACTATAATCTCCAGGAACTCCAAAGTTTCCGGTGCTGTCCAAGCTTCGGTTGCTTTCGTATCTCCGCCCTGAAACATGGCGTAGGGAATTCCGCCCGGCGCGAACACAATATTTGTAGGCAAACTAAGCTTCGATTTCGATTGGCCGCTCGCAGCCAGAAGTGACTCCAGACCCTCACCCTCTGCAATCAGCGGCTCAAGATGATCGACATTGCGGTCACTAAAGAGGGCGCGGATAGAGTCCCTTGAATCTGTCTGAGTCGGGTCAGTATTCACAGCAATCAGCGTGACGCCCCTCTTAGCATATAAAGGCGCTGCCTCTCCCATTTCCGGTAACTCATGTACACAGGGCGCGCACCAACTCGCCCAATAGTTCAGGATGACCCACCCATTTTTGGCAGCGTCCAGTGCTGCGCCCACGTCTCCGCTGACGTCTTCCGGCCAATGAACCTCGTCGTCGGGCAGGTAGAGCTGCCCAAGTGGAACCGATGTCATCCCTTCTGGTAGAACAAGACTTTCCTGGCTCGACTGCTCAGCCTCCAGACGAGCCAAAGCTTCCTTCATGAGCTCGTAATTCTTGATCTCGGATAGCAAATAGTCTGGATCGCGATGCTTCTGCCGGAGTTCGTCAGGCAAGGAGGACAGATCGAATGAATTGCCGTCAGTCTCAGATGACGAGACAAAGTATGGCCCGGCATATAAACCCGTTCCAAATCCTACTGTCAGTGCGAACGCAACAGTTACCCAGACTCTTTGACCCATGCGACCCCCTTTGGTAATACTATTACAAACTACCAAAGGGGGATGAGTCATACAACCATTGGGATATTATCAGTTCGGCGTGATCAGGTATTTCTCGCCAGTCGCCTTGGCGTCATAGGCTTTCAGCGTTTCAAGGTTAAGCGCCTCAGCGAGCGAGATGCGCTTGGTGTAATGGCTGGCGAACGTGGTCGTCAGCTCATCCATCACACGCTTGTACATGCGGGCGCGGACTTCCTTGCCGGCCTTTTGCAGGAATGGCGTCAGCAGATATCCGCTAAGGTTCCACGCAAACCCTACGCCCGGAGGCACTTGGGTCGGTGACATGTCGAGCCGGCCATAGATAAAGACCTGCGTCTGCTGGCCGGAGCCATAACGCGAGTATTCCTTCATCTTGCGGCTGGCGGCCGCCTCCATCGCAATGAGCAATTGTCCGGCGAGCGGTCCGCCGCCAATCGCATCAAAGCCGAGCGTCGCACCGGTTTCCATCAGCGCCGCGATCAAGTCTTCCATAAAGGTTGGCGACGTAGAATTGACGATATGTTTGGCGCCGATATCACGCAGGATTTCGGCCTGCTCTTCCTTGCGGACGATGTTCACCAGCGGCACGCCATCCTTGATACAGATCTTATTCAGCATCTGGCCGAGATTGGATGCAGCGGCCGTATGCACGAGGGATTCATGACCCATTTCGCGCATGGTCTCGACGAAAGACAGTGCCGTAAGCGGATTCACATAGCAGGACGCGCCCTGCTCGGCCGTGGCACCTTCCGGCAATTCCATGACCTGACCGACATTCAGCATGCGGTATTCGGAATAGAATTCGCCGCCAAGTCCCGTAACGCGCTTGCCGAGCAAGGCTTGCGCCGCTTCGGACTCGCCTGCGGCGACAACCGTACCGGCACCTTCATTTCCGACACCCAGTGACTGACCGATCCGGGCCTGCATCGCACGCAAACCAGCTTCGGGTACTTTTGCCGTGATGACTGGGCGATCCGCCGTGCCACTCTGAACCGCCGTGCGAATATCTCCTGCACCAATCAACAGGCCGAGATCGGATGGATTGATCGGGGTTGCCTCGACCTTGATGATCACATCGCCGGGTCCGGGCGTTGGTAGGTCTACCTCAACCAGGGACAGTTCAAGTTCGCCTTCCGGCTTGATCAGCGAGCGTAGTTGCAGGCCTTTTTCAGGGAGTGTCGACATATCTTCGTTTCCTCTTTTATTTTCTATTCAGGGCTTGATGACCACTTTGCCCACAACCTCGCGATCAGTGAGCAAGCGGTAGGCTTCCCGCCAGTTTTCCAATGGAAGCTCGGCATGGATACGCGGCCGGGTCTTGCCCTCTGCTGCCCATTTCCAAATTGCTTCCATATTCTCCTTGCCGCGCTCCGGAAAGCGACGGCCATACTCCCCGGCCCGTACGCCGACCACGGAGAACCCCTTTATCAGGGGCATGTTCGCTTTGACTTCCGGGATGCGCCCGGACGTGAACCCGACCACGAGCAAACGTCCATCAAATGCGATACAGCGAACGCTCTCGTCAAACACATCGCCGCCAACCGGGTCGAAGATGACATCTGCTCCGCGCCCGCCTGTGAGCGTTTTCACCTTGTCGCGAAAGCCTTGCGCCGCGTTGATGGCATAGTCTGCTCCATGCGCGATGACCTTGTCCAATTTGGCGTCTGATGCAGACGTCGCAATCACGGTTGCGCCGAGCAGCTTTCCGACATCGACGGCCGCCATACCCACGCCGCCGCTTGCGCCGTGCACGAGCAATGTCTCACCGGGCTGCAAATTGGCCCGCCGCACGAGCGCGACATAGGCGGTCAGATAGGCTGCAGGATAGGCTGCCGCCTCCGCAAATCCCATATTGTCCGGCACAAGAGACAGGCTGGCGGCGGGCAGCAACGCAAATTCTGCGAAGGCTCCAGTCTTGTTGCCGCCGACCACCCGGTCACCCGGTGAAAACGCGGAGACGCCCTCTCCAACGGCTTCGACGATTCCGGCGCATTCCATGCCCTGGGTGAAGGGCAACTCCGGTTTCATCTGGTACCGGCCCTGACTCATCAGCAGGTCTGGGAAGTTCACGCTGGCTGCCTTTACGCGCACCAGCACTTCCCCTTCCCCGACCACGGGCACTGGAACATCCTGAACCGACAGTCCAGAAAAATCGTCCGTCACCGTATTACAGACGAGGGCCTTCATAATTTTGAGACGAGGTCTTTCACCATGTTGGCGATTTCCAGACATGCCTTGCGAGAGCCCGGCGAGAAACCGGAAAAGGCCGTGAAGGCATGAGGTAGCGTATCATAGCGCTTGTGAGTGACCTTCACGCCCGCACTTTTGAGGCGCTTGGCATAGTCATCGCCCTCATCGCACAATGGATCATGCCCCGCAGTAATGATGATCGCTGGGGGCAACCCTTCCAGCTCGGCGGTCTGCCCCGGCGACAGGAGCGGATCGGACATGTCGAAATCGTCCGGCAGGTATTGCTCCATGAACCAGTTCATCGTGTCTGTGCTGAGAGAGAAGGTTTCTCCGAACTCGGTGCGCGACGGGAATTCCTCGACCATGTCCACGGCCGGATAGATCAGCAATTGATAGACGGGCAGTGGCTTGTGTTCGCGTTGCATCTCCTGAGAGATGATGGCCGAGAAATTGCCACCCATACTGTCCCCGCCCACGGCCGCCATGCCTTCGGGCGCACCATACTTGCCAGCATTGCGCACGCCCCATTCATACGCGGCGATACAGTCATCGATACCAGCCGGAAACTTGTGCTGTGGGGCCAACCGATAGTCGACCGACAGGACCGGGCCTTTGGTGACGGAAGCAAGGATCGAGCACCATGCATTGCAGGTTTCAAGGTCGCCAACCACGCCGCCGCCCATATGATAATAGACCAGCAATGGCACAGAGGAATCCTGGCCGGATGGCTTGTACAGGCGCACCGGAATTTCGTTACGGTCGGGCCCGGGAATGGTAAAATTCTCCGTCGTCACGCCAGGCTCCAGCGGAGCTTCCAACATGGCGAGCTGCTCTTTCACAGCCGCCTGCACGACTTCCGGTTCCAGGGTCGACATCGGCGGTGCGTTGCGGCCATTCCATGCAACCAGTTGCAATTGCGGCTCGAGGACGCGGCCCCGCACTTCGACCGGCTTACCGCCGGCCATGCGCACCAGCAGGCCGTCCGGCAGTTTGAAGATGAATTTGGTGATTATCTGCTGCAGGCTCATGGTCGCCTCCCGTCCTGTCTTGTTGACAAAAAGCTTAGCCTTGCAAGCGCGTCCGCGCCAAGAGGCGTTTCTCCTTACTTCGCGGCAATCTCTCGCACGCCCGCCAGCAGCAAGGCCGTCGCGAATTCCGTCGCACCGTCAACATCTACCGGGCGGCGCAGCAACATGTGCTCACCCATTTCACGGGCAATTCCGATGGCCGCCGCCGTCAGATAGGCTGTGTCGATCTTGGGGCCGCCCTCGCCGGACAGGACATGTTCCAGATCGGCGCGGATTTCTTCTGCCACGGCCAGCATTTCGGGCGTATCGACCCGCACCCCGATCAGGGCCAGATGCGGCGCGCCATTGCGGATCGGTTCTTCATTCTCGGTCGCGATGAAACCGAAATAGGCCCGATAGGCATCATGGACATAGGTTTCAAAGTCCGTGGCATAGGCGCGAACATCCTGCAGGCGTGAACGGAAGCGATGCGTGGAATCTTCGGCAATCGCTTCGAACACCTCTTCTTTCGACTTGAAGTAGTTGTAGAAGGTGCCGGCGGCGAGTTCGGTTTCCCGGATAATGTCGCGTACCGTCGTGGCCTCGAAGCCGATCCGCGCAAACACGCGGCGCCCCGCCTGCAGGATGGCCCGTCGGTTGGCAGCCTTGGATCTGGCCCGCTTTCCGGTTGAACCGGCCAGTGTCTTTACGATGGAGCTCATACACGCCTTTCCTGAGGGAAGCCCCACATCATGACCAAGGCGTCATCACCCGTCAACTTTTTACGCTGTTGACGGGAATTCTTTCATAAGCGCATGGCTAGCCCTGTCCAGTTTGCGTTGGCGCATGGCCGACACGATCACGCCGAACACGACGCGCAGGAAGATCAAGAAGACGACCCCCAGAAGCGGCTCGTTCGTCGCAATCGCGAATACGGCCCCAAGGATGATGGCCACGTGCAGGGTCACAATCCGACCATAGGGTGCGAACATTTCAACAATCGGCTGGGTTTCCCGGAACTCGCCTTTCATAAGAAAGTCTGTGAAGTAGATCACCAGATTGATCGCAATGATCGCAGCAACAAACCAGACCATCCCCTGCCCCGAACTCAACGCCCAATAGACCAATCCCGGCAT